>NZ_JBFTKP010000011.1:0-208177 GCF_056396005.1 Allobosea sp. 05T439
CCAGGCCCGCCCGCAACAGCGCGCTGCTCGCCGCCGGGCTCGACCTCAGGCTCAGCCCCTCCGTCACGCTCGGCGCCCGGCTCGACGGCGAACTCTCCGGCTCCACCAACCGCCTCGGCGGCCAGGCCCAGGTCAGGGTCAGCTTCTAGGGAGCCCTTTTGCTCGGGTCGGCGGGGTCGGCTCAGATCGGGCCGGCCGGTCTCACAGACGTCCCGGCGCTGAGCGCCGTTGATGCCACGCGAGGGCGTCTGCCTCCGCCTGTCTGATCCACGCATCCTTGCAGTCGCCATAAGCGTGGGAGTCGTCGGGGTGCCGGCTCCGGCAGTCCGCCTTTACGCGATCATAGGCGACTGCGATGTCGGGACGGGCCCGGAGATAATCGCGGAACGCCAGGTGTCGCGTGATCTCCGGGGAGCCTTCGGGATAGCAATGGAGCTGGACGAGCCTGCGCCCCGTCTCCGTATCGGCTTTCGTAAGGTAGCGCCGGCCGGCCAAGCCAAGCTCTCCCCACCATTCGTATCCGAGCGTTTCCAGCTCGCCTTGCCGGGCATCGAGCGCAGCCAGGCTCCCGACCACTGGCAGAAGGTCCAGGATCGGCTTGGCGTGAATCGCCGGGATCGCTGTCGAACCGACGTGATGAACGATGAGCAGGCATGGCCCGATCGCCTCCGCGAGACGTTGCGCCTCGCGCCCGGCGAGATCGGACCAATGGGGATCATGGGGGTGCAGTTCGACTGTGATGGGCGGCGGCATGCCAGTGCTCTTCCATTCAGGGCCGAGCTCTTTCGACGATGCCGCTGCCCGGCGCAAGGACGAGCGCGCTGAGGGAACCCGTCACTCTTCAGATGCCCCCGGCGTCGCGCAGGCGCCCTGGCCTCCTACATCCGGTAGGCCATCCGCACGCCGCCCCAATGCCGGCCATTCACGCGGAGCGGCGCGTCGACCTCGCGCATGAGCTGGGTGACATCGCCCATGTCGCGCCGGTAGGACTGGACGAGGAAGGGGCGCACGGAGCGAGCCGACATGATGCCGGCGCGATCGTGGAACATGCGGCGGTTGCGGMTATGCGGCGCGTTCCAGGCAGGATCGCCCTTGCGCTGCGGATGGGCGAATTCGGGATGGTGCACCGGAATATAGCCGTTGCGATCGATCGGCAGGGCGAACACCAGCCGCGGATCGCTGGCCAGTTCCTCGGCGAGCGCCGGCGGCAACAGGGCCTCCAAGGCCGGCAGTGCGCTGTTGGTGTATTGCTGCGGCTCCGTCTCCGGCACGGGCAGGTAGTTGACGTCGAAGAGCTGGGCCTCGGACAGTTTCCCATCCCGCAGTGCCTGCTCGAAGAGCGTGCCCAGGCGAACCGCGAAGAGCTGCGCGCGTTCGATCAGCGGCCGATAGGATTCTTCGATCTCGTCGAGCAGACGGCGCAGGGGCTCATGCTCCCTGACGGTCGCTTCGCCGAAGGCGACATGAAGGCCGAGCTGGCTCGACGCCATCAGGCGGCAGGCCAAAGGCGGCAGGCCACCGATGGTGATCGTCCCGCCCGTGCCTGGGCGGATGCCGGGATCGGACTGGGCGAGCAGCAGCGTTCCACCCAAGCCGAGGTCGATCGTCTGCGCGTTGAAGGTCGTGGCGCCGAAGTGTCCCTCGACCGGATATTCCGCAGGGAACCTGTCATGCTGGCGGCGGTCGGCGAAGACGGTGTGCCGCAGCAATGGCACGAAGCGCCCCATCAGTCCTTCGGCCTGCCGCGCGCCATCCGACATGGCGGCGCGCGCCTCGGCGCTACGGGCCGCTGCGCCCAAGGCCATTTCGTCGATCTCACCGACCTGCCGGGAAACCGTGTCGATGAAGCGGGCCGTCTCGTCGGCGCTGCGCGACAGTTCCGAGGCCGCTGCCGCCTGCTCGAGCGAGGCGCTGCCAATGGCCGCGATCACCGGATTGACGTCCCGCACCATTTGCAGCGCATCATTGACGATCGCGGCCGAGCCCTGGGCCGTCTGGGTCAGCCGATCGACACGGTTGCGGATATGGTCGACCGCGTCGCGCACCTCGATGGAGAGCGCCTTCACTTCCTGGGCAACCACGCCGAAGCCGCGGCCGGCCTCACCGGCGCGCGCCGCTTCGATGGTCGCATTCAAGGCAAGCAGATTGGTCTGGCGCGCGATCTCGGCAATGGAATCGACGATGCTGCGGATCTCGACCGTGGCGGAGGCGAGGCCTGTCATCATGTGCGTCGCCTCGCCGGCACGCATGGCCGCCGCCTCCAGCATGTCTCGCGCGCCATTCATCGAGCTGCCGACCTGCTCGGCCGCGTCGGAGACCTGCTGGGTGGCGGTCGCGAGCGCGCTCGAATTCATGCTGGCCGTCTCGGCCGCCTGCCTCAGATCGCCGGTACGCCTGTGAATGCCGATCGAACCACCCTCGGCCTGGCTCGATGTATGCTCTGCCTCATAGAGGCGCCCGGTGAGGCGTCGCAGGGCGGCAACGACATCCTGCTCGAGCGCATTGACGGCTTCGCGGATCGAGGCATCGTCGAGCGGATCGGGAAGTTCGATCGCTTCTGCCGGCGACGTCGGCTCCGCAGTGGCGACAGGCCCGGCTGCAACGGCACGGTCTTGGGTGCCCAACCAGCGCCGGACCCTTTCGCGAAACATCAGCCAATCCCGGACAGCGCAAAGTCGAACCTTTATGGTCGGGCAATGTTAACAAAGCTTCTCCCGAAGCCACGACTTGCCCAAACGAGAGGCCGAAAGCGCGCAGGGCCATGCGCCGGAAGCGGGATTCGCCGTCCCGGACCGGCATGGACCCGATGCGAGGCTGCAGCTAAAGCTCTGATCATCCGCATTGCCCTCCCCCAGGCCAGCCCATGACCAGTCATAGCTACGACGTGATCGTTGCCGGTGTCGGTGCCATGGGCTCCGCCGCCTGCTGGCATCTCGCGCGGCGCGGACTGAAGGTCCTTGGCCTCGAGCGCTTCGACCTCGGCCATGCGATGGGCTCGTCGCATGGCATGACGCGGATCATCCGCCTCGCCTATTTCGAAGGCTCGCATTACGTGCCGATCGTCCGGCGCGCGCATCAGCTCTGGTCCGAGACCGGCGCGGAAGCGGGCATGCAGTTGCTGCACGTCACCGGTTCGCTCGATCTCGCCCCCGAAGGCGCCGGGCCGGTCGAGTCCTCGCTGCGCTCCTGCCTCGACCACGGGTTGACGCATGAGGTGCTCTCGGGCCAGGAGATCGCGCGCCGTTTCCCTGGCTTTCAGCTGCCGGCGGGACATGTCGGTCTCTGGCAGCCCGATGGCGGGTTCGTCGCCTCCGAGAAGGCGATCTATGCCCATGTCGGCCTCGCCCAATCGCGTGGCGCCGAGATCCGGACCAATGAGCCGCTGCTCGACTGGGCGCCGACAGCGCAAGGCGGCGTGGTCGTTCGCACCGAGCGCGGCACCTATTCCGCTGGCCGGCTGGTGATCACCTCCGGCGGCTGGATCGCCGACGCGGTCCCGGCATTGGCTGCGAATGTCTCGACCGTGCGGCAGGCCATCGGCTGGTTCACGACGCGACGGCCGGAGCTGTATCGTCCGGGCGCCTTCCCCGTCTTCATCCTCAGTGTCGAGGAAGGCACCTTCTACGGCTTTCCGCTCTACGAGCATCCCGGCTTCAAGCTCGGCGGCCCGCATTTCGGGCGCGAGCCGATGGATCCGCGCGAGCCGGACCGCACGCCGAGCCCGCGCCAGGTGGCGCTGATCCGCGATTGCCTCGCCCGCTACCTGCCCGATGCCGCCGGAGAACCGCTCAGCCTCAAGGGCTGCGTCTACACGGTGACGCCGGACGAGGATTTCGTAATCGACGCCGTGCCGGGCGTCCCGCAGGCCGTGTTCGCATCCGCCTGTTCCGGCCATGGCTACAAATTCGCCAGCGCTATCGGCGAAATCCTCGCCGACCTCTCCACCACCGGCCAATCCGCTTTCGATCTCAAACCCTTCTCGCTCAGCCGCTTTCCGGAAGCGTGAGCCGCCGCGAGCCCGGCGCAGAACTTCTGCGCGACGGCCTCTCGACGCCACCAGGACCTTGCCTTGGCCAGTTCAGCCGAAAACCGTCGCGGAATCATCGCCATGCTGCTGGCGATGTTTCTCTTCACCTGCAACGACGCGCTCATGAAGCTGGCACGTGAAGTCTACCCCGTCGGGCAGGCGATCTCGCTGCGGGCCGTCTTTGCGGTGACGACGGCCCTCGCCATGATCTGGATGATGGGCGAAGGCCGCAAGCTCGGCGAAATGTTCAGGCCGCTGGTCCTGCTCCGCGGGATGATAGAGGCCGCAATCGCCCTGATCTTCATCTGGTCGGTGGCCAAGCTCCCACTCGGGAACATCACCGCCATCCTGATGGCCTCACCGCTCATCATCCTCGTCCTCGCGGTGGCGCTCGGCATCGAGAAGGTCGGCTGGCGCCGGACGGTTGCCGTCGCGGTCGGCTTTATCGGCGTGCTGGTCGTGATCCGGCCGACGCCCGAGCATATGAACATCGCCGCGATTGCGGCCCTCGTCAGCGCGATATTGGCGGCGGTTCGCGATCTGGTTACCCGCAGGATTGGCAACCACGTCCCTTCGACGGTGATTTCGTTCACGGCGACGATCATCGTCGGCCTCTCCGCCTTCGCACTCGGCTTCTTCGAGACCTGGGTGCCGGTCCAGCGGATCGAGACCGTCTATGTCGGCGGCGCGGCCGTGCTGGTTTCGCTTGGCAGCTTCTGCATCGTCAACGCCTTCCGGAACACCGATGTCGGGGTCGTCACCGGCTACCGCTATTCCGGCGTCGCCTTCGCGGTGCTGATCGGGCACCTGCTCTGGGGCGAGATTCCGGACGCCTGGGCCGTCACCGGCATCGCGCTGATCGCCGGCAGCGGCCTCTACACCCTGCATCGCCAGCGCGTCGTTCCCAGTGCCAAGCTCAAGATCGAGGGTGGCCCCGCGTCATGAGCGGCCAGCCTGTTGCAGCGAAGCCCGCCCTGCTCGTCCTGGTCGCGATCTCGACCCTGCAGCCGATCGCCCTCAACCTTCTCGCGCCTGCGACACCAGCCGTGGCGCGCCATTTCGGCACGAACTACGCAACGATCCAGCTCACGCTGACGCTGTATCTCGTCTCTGTCGCGCTGATCCAGTTACTGATCGGCCCGCTCTCGGACCGCTTCGGGCGGCGGCCCTGCGTCAATGGCGGGATCATCGTCTTCATTCTCGGCTCGATTCTCGGAGCATTGGCCCCCACCACGGAAGTCCTGCTGGCGGCGCGCGTGCTGGAGGGCGCTGGTGCCGGTACGACCTTCGCGCTGGCCCGGGCCATCATCCGCGACAGCGCCCATCGCGACAAGGCAGCGAGCCAGATCGCCAGCGTCACCATGGTCATGGTGGTGGCGCCGATGATCGCACCCTATCTCGGCGGCCATATCGAAACCTGGTTCGGCTGGCGGATGATCTTCTGGGCAATGACGGCAGCCGGCGTGCTCGTTCTCCTGCTGACGGCGGCCCGATTGCCGGAAACCGCTCCGAATGTCGGCATCAGGACATCGCTGCTCGGCGTCTTCCGCTCCTTCCCGCTCCTGGCGCTCGACCGGGAGTTCATCGTCAACGTCATCGCGCTTTCGATGACATCGGCCGCGTTCTTCGCCTTCGTCGCCGGAGCCCCCTTCATCGTCGTCGAGACGATGGGCCGGGGCTCGGATGTCTATGGCGCCTACTTCATCCTGAGCGCGTTCGGCTACATGGTCGGGAATTTCGCGATGTCGCGGCTCGCGGTCAGGCGCGGGGCCGCTCCCCTGGTGCGGATTGGCCTGATCATCTCCGTGGTGATGATGAGCATCGCGATGGTGTTCGCGATGAGCGATTACTGGACGCCGCTGACCCTGTTCCTRCCGCTGGCGATCAGCTCGGTCGGCAATGGCTTGACGATTCCCGGTGCGGCAGCTGCAGCGCTGTCCGCCAAACCCGAACTTGCCGGCTCCGCAGCCGGGCTGATGGGAGCCATCCAGCTCGGTGTCGGTGCGTTGGCCACGATCGTGATCAGCTGGCTTGTCATACTTTGGCCGCAGTCCCTGATCGCCACGATGTGGCTGATGATGGCGATCGGGCTATTTTCCTTGCGTTTCAGCGGCTTCCGGCGACACAGCTGATCCCCAGCCTGTCGCCCTGCGTAATCTTGTGCTGCCCCAGACCTTCGTATAACCAGCGCTTAACCAGCGCGACATGGCCCTCATGCGTCGCGTGCATTCATAATCTGGGAGAGCGGGTGTGCAGGGACTTCTCAAGGTCAGCCGCATCATCGACGCGATCAACAGTCAGATCGGCAAGAAAGTTGCCTGGCTGATCCTGCTGGCAGTCATCGTCGCAGCGGTGAATGCGATTATCCGCAAGATGTTCAACATGTCGTCGAATGCCTGGCTCGAGCTGCAATGGATGCTGTTCGGCGCCGTCTTCCTGATGTGCGCCTCCTGGACGCTGCAGGTGAAAGAGCATATCCGCATCGACATCCTGAACAGCCAGTTGCCGAAGCGCGTTCAGCAATGGATCGACCTTCTCGGTCATCTCCTGTTCCTGCTGCCGTTCTGCGCGCTGATGATCTACCATTCCTGGCCGTTCTTCTGGCGCTCCTACGCGGTCAATGAGCAGTCGCTCTCGGCCGGCGGCCTGCCCCAGTGGCCCGCCAAGGGGCTCCTGATCGTCGGCTTCTTCATGCTGTTCTGCCAGGGCATTTCGGAGGTCATCAAGCAGATCGCGATCATGCGCGGCCTCCTGGAGGACGAAGAGACGTTGCGTGGCCATGCGGCCGCTGCGGAAGCGGAAGCGCAACGCCTGCTGGATCAAGCCAAGGCCCAGGGCCTGGCTTCGTGAGCAACCCAGAAGAACTCCGGAAACCGCCGATGACCGCCTCCCGCTTCGCGCGCGCAGCCGGGCTTTTGCTCGCGCTCACCCTGACTGCCTTCTTCAGCCTGCATATGGGCGATGCCCATGCCGCGGGGATCGGGGATTTTCTGCGCGTCAACATGGCGCCGGTGATGTTCGCCGCCCTCGTGCTCTTCCTCCTGCTCGGCTACCCCGTCGCCTTCGCACTCGCCGCCAACGGTCTGCTCTTCGCGCTGATCGGCATCGACCTCGGCATGTTCCAGGAGAACTTCCTGCAGGCGCTGCCGGAACGCATCTACGGCACGATGAACAATGACGTGCTGCTCGCCATTCCCTTCTTCACCTTCATGGGATTGGTGCTCGAGCGCTCGGGCATGGCGGAAGACCTGCTCGACACCATCGGCCAGCTCTTCGGCCCGATCCGCGGCGGCCTCGCCTATGCCGTGATCTTCGTTGGCGCCCTGCTCGCCGCCACGACCGGTGTCGTTGCCGCCTCCGTCATCTCGATGGGCCTGATCTCGCTGCCGATCATGCTGCGCTACGGCTATGACCGCCGACTCGCCTCGGGTGTGATCGCAGCGTCCGGAACGCTGGCGCAGATCATCCCGCCTTCGCTGGTTCTGATCGTGCTTGCCGACCAGCTCGGCCGGTCCGTTGGCGACATGTATGAGGGCGCCTTCATCCCAGGCCTCGTCCTCGCCGGGCTCTACGCCGGTTACGTCTTCCTTGTCACCATCGTCTACCCGAAGCGCGCTCCCGGCCTGCCGCCAGAGGCACAGACCCTGCGCGACGCCGACGGCAAGACACGCCGGTTCTCGCTGCTGGTTGTCGCGATCATCTCCTTCTGCGTCGCCTACGCCTATATGAAGCTCTATACCAAGGTCGATGCCGGGGCCGATTTCGTCGTGCTGACGATGTCGATCATGGTTGGCGTCTCGCTGGTCATCGCGCTGATCAACAAGATGCTGGGGCTCAAGCTGCTGTCGCGCATGACCGAGCAGGTCATCTTCGTGATGGTGCCGCCGCTGGCGCTAATCTTCCTCGTGCTCGGGACGATCTTCATCGGCGTCGCGACACCGACCGAAGGCGGCGCGATGGGCGCGGCGGGTGCGATCCTGCTCGCCTTCAGCAAGCGCCGCCTCTCCTTCGAGCTGCTGAAGCAGGCGACGGAGTCGACGGCCAAGCTCTCGGCCTTCGTGCTCTTCATCCTGGTCGGCGCGCGCGTGTTCTCGCTGACCTTCTACGGCGTCAACGGCCATGTCTGGGTCGAGCATCTGCTGGTCGGGCTGCCCGGCGGCGCGACGGGCTTCCTGATCGTCGTCAACGTGATGGTCTTCCTGCTGGCCTTCTTCCTGGATTTCTTCGAGCTGGCCTTCATCGTGGTGCCGTTGCTCGGCCCCGCGGCCGAGAAGCTCGGCATCGACCTGATCTGGTTCGGCGTTATCCTGGGCGTGAACATGCAGACGAGCTTCATGCACCCGCCCTTTGGCTTCGCGCTGTTCTTCCTGCGTTCGGTCGCGCCCAAGCACCGCTACAAGGACAAGGTCACGGGCCTGCAGATGGAGCCCGTCACCACCGGCCAGATCTATTGGGGCGCCGTGCCCTTCGTGGTGATCCAGTGCATCATGGTGGCGCTCGTCATCATCTTCCCGAAGATGGTGATGCACTACAAGGCGTCGGCCATTCAGCTCGACCAGAAGTCGATCGACAAGCAGTTCGACTCGATCCAGATCCCGGGACTGGGCGGCAGCATGCCAGGTCTCGACCTCAACGCCCCGCCGACGCTCAACCTCAAATAGGCGCCGGTCAGCCGAAACAAAAAGGGCGGGGAGCGATCCCCGCCTTTTTTCATGTCCGTACGGCAGCGCTTGGGATCAGCGATAGAAGCTGTCGCCGAACAAGCCCCGGTCGGATTGAACCTTGCCGCGGACGATCGCGCGCACGGGCCCGAGGGTGGACTCGCCGCGTGCCTCGAGCTGGGCCGTGGCACCGACGGCAGAGCCATAGCGATTATCGGAGCGCTTGCCGAATTCGGCCCGAACCGAGCCGCCCGCGCGCACGCAGAAAGAGGAACCATCGACCCTGACATAGCCGGGGCCATATTCCGGGCAGGGACGCGTCGCCTTATCCAGCTTGGGTGCAGGCAGCTTGGCCGACGGGACGCCGCGGCCAGGGAGGGGCTCGCCGATCGACTGAGCCGCGGCGGGGACCGTTGCAGCGAACACGGCGAGCAGACCGACAATCAGACGCGGCATTCGCAAGACTTCCCGAACAAATGCGCAAGCGGCGCGCAAGGCGTGACCAGCCCTGAGTCTAGCCCGCAAGCGCGGCAAAGCAATGGCCGGCCGCCGCCCCATTGGCATGCCCGGCGGATGCGAAAAACCCCGGCCTCGCGGCCGGGGTCCGACAGGGATCGAGTTCGCCGGTTTCCCGGCGGGTCGCTCTCTTCAGAGCTGGTTGGCCGCGCGCGCGCGGATCAGAAAATTGTCGAAGCTGTATTCGGCGATCTGGAACCAGAGATATTCGTCGCCGCGGAAGGCCGACATCGCCTCATAGACCTTCTTGAAGTCGGGGTTCTTGGCTGAGGTCTCGGCATAGACCTCCTTGGATGCCTTGAGGCAGGCTTCCATGATCTCCTGCGAAAACGGTCGCAATTGTGCACCGGCGCCGACGAGACGCTTCAGGGCCGCGGGATTCCTGGCATCGTATTTGGCCTGCATGTCGACATTCGCCAGTGCCGCCGCCGTGGTCAGCACCGATTTGTAGACCTTCGGCAGCGATTCCCACTTCGCCTGGTTGATGAAGAAATGCAGCGCAGCGCCGCCTTCCCACCAGCCCGGATAGTAATAGAACGGCGCAACCTTGTTGAAGCCAAGCTTCTCGTCATCGGCCGGGCCGACCCATTCGGCCGCGTCGATCGTGCCCTTTTCCAGCGCCGGATAGATGTCGCCACCGGCGATCTGCTGCGGCACGACGCCAAGCTTGCTCATGACCTGTCCGGCGAAGCCGCCGATGCGCATCTTCACGCCCTGCATATCGGCGACGGTCTTGATCTCCTTGCGGAACCAGCCGCCCATCTGGCAGCCGGTATTGCCACCGGGAATCGCGTAGATGTTGTGCTTCTTGTAGAATTCGTTGAGCAATTCATTGCCGCCGCCATGGTAGAACCAGGCATTCTGCTGGCGCGCATTGAGGCCGAACGGCACCGCAGTGCCGAAGGCGAAGGTCGGATCCTTGCCGACATAGTAATAGGAAGCGGTGTGGCACATCTCGACAGTGCCATTGGTCACCGCATCGGCGGCCTGCAGGCCGGGAACGATTTCGCCGGCTGCGAAGACCTGGATCTGGAAATTCCCGTCGGTCGCTTCCGACACGGCCTTCGCGAGAATCTCGGAAGCGCCGTAGATCGTGTCGAGGGATTTCGGGAATGACGAGGTCACTCGCCATTTCAGCTCAGGCATAGGCTGGGCGATGGCCGGGCTGGCAATGGCGCCAGCGGCAGCCCCCGCCCCGGCAACCTTCAAGAAATGGCGACGCTTCATCTGGATTTTTCTCCCCTCAGAGACGTTCAGCGGCACCGGTTGATCCGGCTTTGCGCGCGCGCTCCAGAAAAGCAGGTCCTGTGATCCGCGCAAGTGGAAAGCATGCCCCCTATGCATTTTTTGCAGGATAGTACTTTCGTCGCAGGGGAAAGCGAGTTCCGTCAAACAAGACCGGCCCGCCTGCCCCGAAGGGAAGACCGATCTCGCGCGAACGACCAAAGAAAAAGCCCGGCTTGCGCCGGGCTTTCGCGTTGATCTCGACCGAGAAGATCTCAGTCGATGTTGCCGATCTCAGCGCGCGCGCGAACGCACCTGGAAGACGTCGAAGGTCAGTTCCGCGACCTGCCACCAGAGATACTGGTCCGAGCGGAAAGCGGTCATCGTATCGATGGCCTTCTTGAAGTCCGGGTTCTTGGCCGAGATCTCGGCGTAGAGTTCGTTCGTGGCCTTGAGGCTGGCTTCGAGGATCTCCTGCGAGAACGGGCGCAGCTGTGTGCCGGCACCGACCAGGCGCTTCAGCGCCGGCGGGTTCACGACATCATAACGCGCGCCCATCTGCGTGTTGGCATAGGTGCAGGCGGCGGTCAGGGCTGCCTGGTAGGCCTTGGGAAGGGCGTTCCACTTCTCCAGGTTGACGAAGGCATGGACCGTCGGCCCGCCTTCCCAGAAGCCCGGATAGTAGTAGTACGGCGCGACCTTGGAGAAGCCGAGCTTCTCGTCGTCATAGGGGCCGACCCACTCGGCGCCGTCGATCGTGCCCTTTTCCAGCGCCGGATAGATGTCGCCACCGGCGAGCTGCTGCGGCACGACGCCGAGCTTGGCCAGAACCTGGCCGGCGATACCGCCGATGCGCATCTTCAGGCCCTGAAGATCGGCAACGGTCTTGAATTCCTTGCGGAACCAGCCGCCCATCTGCGCGCCGGTATTGCCGCAGGGCAGGCCGTAGATGTTGAACTTCTTGAAGAACTCGTTGAACAGCTCATTGCCGCCGTTCTGATAGAGCCAGGCATTCTGCATGCGGGCGTTGAGACCAAACGGCACCGATGCGGGAATCGCGAAGGTCGGATCCTTGCCGACATAGTAATAAGAGACGGTGTGCGCCATCTCGATCGTGCCGTTGGTGACGGCATCCGCCGCCTGCAGGCCGGGAACGATTTCGCCCGCCGCGAAGACCTGGATCTGGAAATTGCCGTCGGTCAGTTCGGAGACCATCTTGGCCATGATCTCGGCGCCGGCATAGATCGTGTCGAGAGACTTCGGGAAGCTCGACGCCAGGCGCCATTTCACTTCCGGTTTCGACTGCGCAACGGCCGGCATGGCGACAGCGGAGGCCGCAGCGCCAGCAGTGGCGGCCTGAATAAATTGACGACGCTTCATTATGGACATCTCCTCGGATTTCGACTTTGCGATGCGCAGGCGGGTTCGGTCCCGTTACGGCGAAGTTTCAAGGATCATTCTGGCTAGGAATGCAGTCGATCTTGCGGGCATGTTTGGTTGATCCAAACTTTCATTCCTGCCGCCGATCCGCGCCTGCACAAGATTTGCGCAGCTCTCCCCAAACATCGCATCACCGTCAACCAACCCAGACGCCTCGACAATTGCGCTCAAGGCATGGCACGGCTGCACACGAAGCGCATGGTACTTTCGCGGGGCCCGGTCAACCTCCGATCGCGCAATGCAGACAAATTGATGAGAGACGCGACATGGATCAGGACAAACTCGCCAGGCTGAGAGCCCGCTATGCCGGCGCGAGCGGGGGCGACATCCACGACCCGCGCTTCGCCAAGGTCGCTGCCGACCAGTTCAAGGGCGACCGTCGGAAATGGCCCTTCTCCGACGTTGCGACCTTCATCAGCGCGCCCTACCAGCCCGATGCACTGAGCAAGCCCGATCTCGGCGGGCTCGACGTCGCGATCATTGGCCTGCCGATGGATCTCGGCGTCACGAACCGTGCCGGCACGCGGCTGGGGCCGCGCGCGGTCCGGGCCGTCGAGCGCATGGGGCCGATGGATCACGTCACCGGCATGGCGCCCTTCGGCCAGCTCAAGGTTGCCGATATCGGCGACGTGCCCTTCCGCTCGCGCTATTCGCTCGAGAGTTGCCACGAGGATATCGAAGCGACTTTCAAGACGATCGTGAAGGCCGGCGTCTCGACGCTTGCGGTCGGTGGCGACCATTCGATCACCTATCCGATCCTCAAGGCCGTCGGCGAGAAGCGCCCGGTCGGCATGGTTCATATCGACGCGCATTGCGACACGTCCGGGCCCTATGAAGGCTCGAAATTCCATCATGGCGGGCCATTCCGGCAGGCCGTACTCGATGGTGTGCTCGATCCCGAGCGCGTMATCCAGATCGGCATCCGCGGCGGCGCCGAGTATCTCTGGGAGTTCTCCTACGAGTCCGGCATGACCGTGATCCATGCCGATGAGGTCGACCGCATGGGGCTCGATGCGGTGATCGCAAAGGCGCTTGCCGTGATCGGCGACGGGCCGACCTATGTCTCCTTCGATGTCGATTCGCTCGACCCGGCCTTCGCGCCCGGCACCGGCACGCCCGAGGTCGGCGGCCTGACGCCGCGCGAGGCCCTTGCGATCCTGCGCGGCCTCAAGKGCCGCGATATCGTCGCGGCTGACGTGGTTGAAGTCGCGCCGCAATATGACGCGACCTCGAATACGGCCCAATGCGCGGCGCAGGTCCTGTTCGCCGAACTCTGCCTGATCGCCGAGGCGCGCGCTGCCGGCAAGGGCAGGCCGTGAAACGCAAGGCCGTCCAGCTCGACGCGATCGACCGCAGGATCGTCACGATCCTGCGCGCGGAGGGCCGCATCACCAATCAGGCGCTCTCGGAGCGGGTCGGCTTGTCCGCCCGCCCCTGCCTCGAGCGCGTGCGCAAGCTCGAAGCCTCGGGGCTGATCCTCGGCTATGGCGCGAGGCTGTCGCCGGAGATCGCGGGCCACGCCATCGTCGCCTTCGCGCAGATCTCGCTGCGCGACCACTCGGTCGGGCGGCGCGAACGGGTCGAGAAGGTCTTGAGGGCCTGTCCGGACGTGGTCGAGGTGCAGGTGGTCAGCGGCGAGGCGGATTATCTTGCCCGCATCGTCGCGGATTCACTGGCGGAGTATGAGGAACTGACGGGGACCTGGCTGGCCGATGCGCAGCTCGGCGTGGCCAAGATTGCCACCACCTTCGCACTGAAGGCGCTGAAGGACTTCGACGGATACCCCCTGGCGGAGCAGTAAGCAGCGCAGCGGGCGCCATGCCCTGAATTCATGGCGCCCTGCCCTACGCGCGATTGAGCCCTTGGGCTCTTGCGTCGAACGCATGTCGGAGACAATATATTGCAGCGCAGCGTGAACATCGCGCCGCAGCATCGCGCCTTCATCACCCGGACGAATTCCATGACCTCCTCCAGCACGGGAGCGGCTGTCGCGCGCCCAGCAGGATCGCTTGCCGCGCCGGCTCAACGCACCAGCCTCGTTCTGTTCGCATTGGCGATGGGTGGCTTCGCCATCGGGACGGCCGAATTCGCGGTCATGAGCCTGCTGCCCTATTTCTCAGTCGGCCTCGGCGTCGACGGGCCGACCGCCGGGCACGTGATCAGCGCCTATGCGCTCGGCGTCGTTGCCGGCGCCCCCGTCATCGCAGTGCTCGCGGCAAAACTCTCGCGGCGGACGCTGCTGATCGGGCTGATGGCGGCCTTCGCCATCACCAACGGCTTGAGCGCGCTTGCTMCCACCTATGGCTGGATGCTGGTCTTCCGCTTTCTCAGCGGCCTGCCGCACGGCGCCTATTTCGGCGTCGCAGCCCTGGTCGCCGCCTCGCTKGTGCCGAAGAACCGGCGTTCGCAGGCGGTCGCCCGCGTCATGCTGGGGCTGACGATCTCCACCATTCTCGGCGTGCCCCTCGCCAACTGGCTGGGCCTCGCGCTCGGCTGGCGCTGGGGCTTTGGCGTCGTTGCGGCCCTGGCCCTCCTCACCGTCATTCTGGTCGCGGCGTTCGCACCGAAGGACAGGCCGCAGCCCGGGGCGAGCCCGCTGCGCGAACTCGGCGCGCTTCGGCACAGGCAAGTCTGGCTGACGCTGGCGATCGGCGCGATCGGCTTCGGCGGCATGTTCGCGGTCTACACCTATGTCGCCTCGACACTGATGGAGGTCACGCATGTCGCGCCGGGCATGGTGCCGGTCGTGCTCGCCATCTTCGGGCTCGGCATGACCGTTGGCACGATCGTCAGTGCCTGGGCGGCGGACCGGGCCCTGATGCCGTCGGTCGGTGGCATCCTGCTCTGGAGCGCGGCCTCGCTCGCCCTGTTTCCGCTCGCCGCCGGCAATATCTGGACCGTCTCGATCGTGGTCTTCATGATCGGCTGTGGCGGCGGCCTTGGCACGCCTCTGCAAACCCGGTTGATGGATGTCGCGGAGGACGCGCAAACCCTCGCTGCCGCGTTGAACCACAGCGCCTTCAACCTCGCCAATGCGCTCGGCCCCCTGCTCGCCGGCATGGCGATTGCCTCCGGCTATGGCTGGACCTCGACGGGCTGGGTCGGCAGCGCGCTCGCGCTCGGTGGCTTCGCGATCTGGCTGCTGACGCTGTGGGACATGCAGGCCAGCGAGGCAGGCAGGGCAGCGCTCGCCCCGGGCGAATAGCGTCTCCAATAAGCCCCTGCCAAGCGTCCCGTCAGCGGGACGCTGGCGCTGCGATCAGACTCATGGCCGCAGGAATGGCCGCCCGCCCCTCGTCGAGGCGGTCGGTCAGGACATAGTACCAGTTGAAGCCGATATAGAGCGCGAGCCGCGTCTCGATCTCGCTTTCGGCAATCTCGCCTCGCCCGGCCGCAGCGGTGAAGAGCTTGCTCAGGTGGAGTGTCCGCTTCGGCAGGAATTTCAGGCGCAGGGCGTCGAGAGCGGCGCTGTTCGATTGGGCTTCGGCGATGAGGGCGCGAAAGGTCCGGCCTGATGGCGTTGCCGACCAGAAGTCCCAGAGCCCCTCGGTATAGGCGACCAGGTMCCCCGTCAGGTCCCCCGTCATCGGCTGCGTCAGCATAGACGCCTTCTCGGCGTCATAGACGTCCATGAGCAGATCGGCGCGCGTCTTCCACCACCGATAGATCGTCGGCTTGCCGGCACCCGCGCGCCGGGAGACGGCGTCGATCGAGAAACCCGCATAGCCCCCTTCAGCCAGCACGGCGCGGGCCGCGGCGAGAATCGCAGCCTCAGAGGCCGGACTGCGCTTGGCCCCAATCGAGGCGCGCCGTGGCGTGGGCTGATCGATCCCGCTCATGAGTGACGACGCGACTCCTTTATGTCATCCGCCTCTTGCATAACGAAACGGGCTGTGCATATCAATATATCGAAACGGTACGTTTCGTTTTGGAGAAGAGCATGTCTCAATCGTCATCACTCCCCGGCATCCTCGCCAGGCTTCGCTTCCTGGGCACGCTCATGGTCGGCGCCTATCTTCTCATCAACGCCCTGCTGAGCCTGCTTGCTCCCCTGACGGCCGGCTGGTCGACCTGGTCGGTCACCGCGCTGGCCGTGCCGCCCATGGTGCTCGGCATGGTCTATCTCGTCATACCGATCGCGCGTCGCGGCACGGCCTAGCCACGTCCATGCGGCGCTGGCGTGTCCGATTCTGTCGCTCACTCGACAGAATCGGCCGCCGATGGAGCTGATTCCAACACGAACCGGTCGTCTCGGCAGATTTACCCTCGCTGGAACGAGGGAGAACGACCATGGATGCAATCGCGCTCGAGCAGCAGGTCTGTGCCGCCAACTACGCGCCACTGCCGATCATGCTCTCACATGGCGAGGGTGTCTGGCTGACCGATACCTCCGGGGTGAAACGGCTCGACATGATGAGCGGCTATTCGGCCGTCAGCCTGGGCCACGGTCACCCGCGTATTCTCAAGGTCCTGAGCGAACAGGCGCGCAAGCTCGCGGTGACGAGCCGGGCCTTCCACTGCGAACCTCTCGGCCCCTTCCTCGAGAAGCTCTGCGCCGTATCGGGCCAGGACATGGCGCTGCCGATGAACACCGGCGCCGAGGCGGTCGAAACCGCCATCAAGGCGGCACGGCGCTGGGGCTACCGGGTCAAGGATATCGCCAGGGATCAGGCCGAGATCATCGTCGCCGCGGGTAATTTCCACGGGCGTACCACGACGATCGTCGGCTTCTCCTCCGAGGACAGCTATCGCGACGGTTTCGGCCCCTTCGCACCGGGCTTCGTGACGGTGCCCTTCGGTGATTCAGCGGCCGTCGAGGCGGCGATCACCCCCCGCACCGCCGCCATCATGATCGAGCCGATCCAGGGAGAGGCGGGCATCGTCATGCCGCCTGCGGGCTATCTCAAGCGGTTGCGCGAACTCTGCGACCGCCACAACGTCCTGCTGATCCTCGACGAGATCCAGTCCGGGCTCGGACGCACCGGGCGCTGGTTCGCGCATCAGCATGAGGGCATCCGAGCGGACGGCCTGATCGTCGGCAAGGCGCTTGGCGGCGGTGTCTATCCCGTCTCGGCCTTCCTTGCCTCTCGGGATGTCATGCGCCTGTTCGAGCCCGGCTCGCATGGCTCGACCTTCGGCGGCAACGCGCTCGCCGCCGCGATCGGGCTGGAGTCGCTCAAGATCATCGAGGAAGAGCGGCTGGTGCAGCGCTCCGCCGAACAGGGCGCTCACATGAAGCAGCGCCTTGCCGCGATGACCCGCGGTATCGCGCGGGACGTCCGGGGAGCCGGTCTGTGGATCGGCGTCGATATCGATCCGGCAGTGGGTTCCGCCAAGGCGCTCGTCAAGGCACTGGCCAGCGCCGGCGTGCTGACCAAGGAAACGCACGAGACGGTCATCCGATTCGCCCCGCCGCTGACGATCAGCCGGGCGGAACTGGACTGGGGACTCGACCGCTGCGAGGCAGTCTTTGCCGCGTTTGGCGGACAGCGCAGGGCCAGCGCAGCCTGAGCACGGTGTCGAAGCGCGCAGGCACAATCCGCGCGGAATCAGACAGGGGCATAAACAATCAATAAAATCAATGATTTGTGCTGCCTCCCCTTTAAGCGGCTTCGCTCAGAAAAGCTGCATGCCCCCACTTGCGGGCAGGGCACAGGATCGCACAATCTGTAAGCACAAGCCGGACACGGGAACTCGAAACGCCCGGCCGGTCAAACCTGTGGGAGGTACCATGAAAGGTTTCGTTCGTTTGATCGCCGCCGCTGTGCTGACGGCTGCCGGCGCCACTGGCGTCCTGGCCCAGGCAAAGGAGTGGAAGGAGATCCGGATCGGCACCGAAGGCGCCTATCCCCCCTTCAACAATCTCAACGCCAAGAAGGAACTCGAAGGCTTCGAGATCGACTACGCGAACATGCTTTGCGAGAAGATGAAGGTGAAATGCACCTGGGTGGTCCAGGACTGGGACGGCATCATCCCGGCGCTGCTCGCCAATAAATACGACATCATCATCGCCGGCATGAACGCCACCGATGAGCGCAAGAAGCAGGTCGACTTCACCGCGGTCTACACCAAGACCCCGATCTGGGCGATCAGCGCCAAGTCGGCTGGAACCGACATCTCGCCGGCAGCCCTGAAGGGCAAGGCCATCGGCACGCAGGGCTCGACCATCCACGCCAACTTCCTCGAGAAGTTCTACAAGGATTCGACCATCCGCCTGTACCCGACCCAGGAAGAGGCGAATCTCGACCTGGCGAATGGGCGGCTCGACTACATCATCGCCGACTCGCTCTCGCTCGAGGACTTCCTCAATGGCAAGGGCAAGGATTGCTGCAAGAAGGCGGCCGACGTTCCGCGTGACGCCACCATCCACGGCCCCGGCACGGCCGGCGCGGTGCGCAAGGCCGATGTTGAACTGAAGGCGATGTGGGACAAGGCGATCGCCGAATCGATCGCCGACGGCTCGCACAAGAAGATCCAGGACAAGTGGTTCAAGTTCCCTATCCTGTGACAATAGCCGGCTGACCGAACCCCGTCGGCGTGCCTCGCGCGCCGGCGGTGGTCCATTTCCCTCCCCTCGCCGGCTTATCCATGTTCGACAAACTCGCACTGCTCGGTTTCGGCGACGGCGGCTGGGGCCTCGCCCTGCTCCAGGGCGCCGGGATCACCATCGCAATCGCGCTGGCAACCCTGCCTTTCGGCCTGCTGCTGGGCCTGATCGTCGCGCTCGGCAAGCGCTCCGAGAACATTGTTCTGCGCTGGCTGGCCACGGTCTACACGACCGTTTTCCGCGGGGTGCCGGAGCTTCTGACGCTCTACATCATCTATTTCGGCATCCAGATCGTGCTGCAGAAGGCCTGGGTCTCGCTCGGCCTGCCCGGCAATTTCAGCATGCCACCCTTCGTCGCCGGCATGGTGGCGCTCGGCGTGGTGCTCTCCGCCTTCTCCAGCGAGGTCTGGGTCGGCGCCCTCAACTCGATCCAGAAGGGCCAGCGCGAGGCCGCCGCCGCGCTCGGCCTGAGCAAAGGGCAGGCCTTCCGCCTCGTGGTCTTCCCCCAGCTCATCCGGGTGGCGCTGCCCGGCTTGGGCAATAACTGGATGGTGCTGCTGAAGGAGACCTCGCTGGTCTCGGTCATCACCCTGCCCGACATCATGTTCATCACCACCCGCGCCAATGTCGCGACCAAGGAACCGTTCCTGTTCTTCGGTGCGGCGATGCTGATCTACCTGTTCTTCTCGCTGATCTCGGCCTGGGGCGTCGGGCGTCTCGAGATCCGCGCCAATCGCGGCTTTGCTGCCTTTGGTGGAGCGACGCGATGAGCTGGTGCGAATATCCGGGCTATCTCTTCGGCAGCGAGGTTTTCCAGAACTACGGCTGCCGGATGGCGAGCGGCCTGTGGGTGACCTTCGAGCTGGTCATAATCTCGGTCGCGATCGGCTTTGTGCTGGCACTCGGGCTCGCCATCGCACGGCTTTACGGGCCGCGCTGGGCCAAGGCCGCGATCAACGGCTACACCACCTTCTTCCGCGGCACGCCGCTGCTGTGCCAGCTCTTCCTGGTCTATTACGGGCTCGGCCAATTCCGGCTGTTCTGGCAGGATGTCGGGCTGTGGTGGTTCTTCCGGGAGCCGTTCTACTGCGCGCTGCTGACCTTCACCGTGAACACGGCCGCCTATCAGGCCGAAATCCTGCGCGGCGCCATCCAGTCGATCCCGCGCGGCCAGTTCGAAGGCGCCATGGCGCTCGGGCTGCATCGCTGGTCGACCTTGCGCCTTGTGATCATGCCCCAGGCGATGATCCTGGCGCTCAGGCCACTCGGCAACGAGCTGATCGTGATGATCAAGGCCAGCGCAATCGCCTCGCTCGTCACGCTCTTCGACCTCATGGGCGCGACAAGGCTCGCCTTCGCTCGGTCCTTCGATCTCACGATCTATCTCTACGCCGCGCTGATCTATCTTCTTCTGGTCGAGGTGATCCGGCGGGTCTGGGACCGGCTGGAACTCAGGCTGACGCGGCATATGGCGCTACGCTGAGCGGGGCGCGCCGCGCGCCCCCTCTCCATTCCTGACAAAGTGCCTTGGCGTCCGCGCGACTTCCCCCTACGGGTCGCGCGCGCTACAGGCCGAAGCGAAACCAGAACCTATCAGCGGAGCGGAACATGGCTAAGGTTGCCTTCCTCGGTCTCGGCGTCATGGGCTACCCCATGGCCGGCCATCTCAAGGCCAAGGGCCACGACGTCACCGTCTATAACCGCAACGCGGCCAAGGCCCAGGCCTGGGTGGCGCAGCATGGCGGCAGATCCGCCCCGACACCGGCCGAGGCGGCCAGGGGCCAGGAGATCGTCTTCGCCTGCGTCGGCAATGACGACGATCTGCGCTCCGTGACCACCGGCGAAGCCGGAGCCTTTGCGGGCATGGCGAAGGGCGCTGTCTTCGTCGACCACACCACGGCCTCGGCTGGCGTCGCCCGCGAACTCGACGCGGCCGCGAAGGCCGGCGGCTTCGGCTTCATCGATGCACCGGTCTCCGGTGGCCAGGCCGGCGCCGAGAACGGCGTGCTGACCGTGATGTGCGGCGGCGCCCCGGAAACCTATGCCCGGGTCGAGCCGGTGATCGGTGCCTTCGCGCGGATGTGTAAGCTGATGGGCCCGGCCGGCTCTGGCCAGCTCACCAAGATGGTCAACCAGATCTGCATCGCCGGACTGGTGCAGGGGCTGTCCGAGGGCATTCATTTCGCCAAGCGCGCCGGCCTCGATGTCGAGTCCATGCTGGAGGTGATTTCCAAGGGTGCCGCCGGCTCGTGGCAGATGGAGAACCGCGGCAAGACCATGAATGCCGGGAAATTCGACTTCGGCTTCGCCGTCGACTGGATGCGCAAGGACCTCGACATCGTGCTCGAGGAGGCGCGTCGCAACGGCGCCCAGCTCCCGGTCACCGCGCTGGTCGACCAGTTCTATGCCGAAGTCCAGAAGATGGGCGGCAGGCGCTGGGATACGTCCAGCCTGATTGCGCGCCTCGAGGATTGAGCGGGGCTCTCCGCGTTCACAGGACCAGCCGCGCCACCTCCTCGCGCAACACCGGCAGAAGCTCCGCCTCGAACCAGGGATTGCGCTTCAGCCAGGCGTTGTTGCGCCAGGAGGGATGCGGCAGCGGCAGCACGCGGGGGCGGCGCGGCTCCGCCAGGATCGCGCGCCAGCCCGCGACCGTGGCGGAGAGATTGGCGCCCGCCTTCGCGCCGAGATGCCAGGCCTGCGCATAGCGGCCGATGGCGAGCACGAGCTCGACCTGCGGCATCGCCGCAAGCACGCGTGAGCGCCAGATCGGTGCGCATTCGCGGCGCGGCGGCAGATCCCCGCCCTGCGCGTCGAGCCCCGGGAAGCAATGGCCCATCGGCACGACCGCGACCCTGGCTGCGTCGTAGAACGCCGCTTCGTCGAGCCCGAGCCATTGCCGCAGCCGGACACCGGACGGATCGGTGAACGGCTTGCCGCTGGCATGGACGCGGGTGCCCGGCGCCTGGCCGGCAATGCAGAGCCTGGCCGTCGGCGAGGCCTGGATCACCGGGCGCGGCTCATGCGGAAGCGGCGGCTGGAAGCGCGGCTCGTCGCGACAGATGCGGCAGGCAGCCAGTTCCTGCAGCACCGCGGCGAGCGTTTCCGATGGGCGCTCCCGATCCGACTTCATCGCGCCGCCAGACGGGACGGCTCCCCGCGCCGCTGCGAGATCAGGCCGTCGCAGGTCCAGATCTTGGCGCTGGTCGCATAGCCATGCGGGTCACCCGCTTCGATGGTGGCGATGCCGTTGATGCGGCCGCTCGGCCGGTTGCGCAGGACATAGAGGCCTCCGCTGCGCTCGACCGTGAAGCAATAGGTGCGACGCTGCTCGGGCGGTCCGTAGTAATAGCAGACCGCGTCCGGTGTGGTCGTCCAGCAGGCGTCGCGGTTCGGCACGTGCCGGTTATGTCCGCTCGCCCGGCCGTCGGCGTGATGGTACTCGCTGAACGGCATGCCGTTATTGTAGCGGCCGCTGACGGTATTGCCTTCGAAGACACGGCGGATGTCCTCGCCGCTCAGGCGCTCCGCGGCCGTCACCGGAGAGTTGGCGGCGGCCTGAAGCATGAGCGCGGCCGCAAGGAGCAGCAGACGCATCATCGCGAGGCAAGCCTGCGCCGTGACATCGGGACCTCAGGTGCCCGCGAGATCAGGCCGTCGCAATACCAGGGCTCCCCCTTGTCGGAATGCCCGCGCGGATTGCCGGGCTCGATCGTGGCAAGAGCATTGATCTGCCCGTTCGAGACATTGCGCAGGACATAGAGCCGATCCGTCAGCTCGACCGTGAAGCAATGCACCGTGCGGTCGCTGGGAGGGCCATAGTAGTAGCAGACCTGATCCTCCTTCGTGATCCAGCAGGCATCCTTGTTCGGCTGCCAGCCATTATGGCCGAGTGCGCGGCCATCCGGCTCATGATACTCGGTGAAGAACCCGCCATTGGTGTAGCGGCCGCTCACCGTGTTGCCCTCGAAGGCTCGCTTGATCGCCTCGCCGTTCAGCCGTTCGGCCGCGACGGAGGGCTGGACCAGCACCAGCAGCGCCAGAATGGCGAAGACCGGTCGCATCAGGCCTTCCAGCTTGGCCGCGCAGACACTTCGTCATGCCACCGGCGGATGTTGACGCATTCCTCAGGCAACCGAACCCGGGACGGCTTCATGAAGTCGACGGCGATGCCTCCAGTGATATCGGCCACCGTGAACCGATCCCCGGACAGGAAGCGGCTACCCGCGAGCTGGAGCTCCATGATCAGGAGGTGGTCATCGATCTGCTCGCGGCTGGCCTCGGCCCATTCCGGCACCTGATGCTCGAGCTCCGCCATCGACGGGTGGCTGTGCCGGAAGACAGACATGACACTGCTGAACAGGCCCAGCTCGACGCGCCGGTTCCACATCTCGATCTGCGCCTGTTCCTTGGCATCCCCACCGAAGAGCACGGGTTGGGGATGCAGGCTTTCGAGATAGCGGCAGATCGCAATCGTCTCGGCAAGCGCCGTTCCATCGTCGAGCATGAGCACCGGCAGGCGCTTCAGCGGGTTGATGCGGGCGAATTCGGGCGTGAGGTGTTCCTTCCGGGTGATATCGACCGGCACGAGCTCCGGCAGGGGAACGCCCTTCTCTGCGAAGAAGATGCGGACCCGCCGCGGATTGGGCGCGCGCCCGCCATCATAGAGCTTCATCGTCAACCTCATCGGAAACCGCGTGCGAACCCGACCATGGCGGAGGTCCGGCGGTCAACCATTTCAAACCCATTCGTGATGGCGCAGCCATGCGCGCTAGAGTCGCCCTGCGTCCGTTCGGACGCAGGATCGGCGATCCAGCTCCTTGCTTAAGCATCGGATTTTCCGAAAACCGGATTCCACTTTTCGGTCCAATGCTCTACCGCGGATGAGCCTTGCGCCACGCCTCCGGCCGCTCGAACTGCAGCGCCCAGATGCCGCGCCCGGCGGCTCGCGCCTCGTCTTCCTCGCTGCGATAATCACCATAGGCGACGGCATGGCCCTGCCGCACCATCGCGGCGTTGATATCGGTCTCGCCCTGCCTGCAGCGTGCGAGGCCGCGGCCGTAGCGATCGACCCGGCCGATGTCGCAGGTGACGAGACCGCGCCCGATCAGCGCCAGCAGGGCACGGCGGGCGGCACGGCCGCAATCCACATCCCTGCCCGCGCTGTCGCGACAGCTCTGGCGGAATTCCGGGGCATCGATGCCTTCGAGCCTGAGCTCTTCGCCATTCAGCCGCAGCGAATCGCCATCGATCGCCTGGGCGGCTCCGGCAAGCATGCGGGCGGGGCCAAGCTTGTATTGCAGGACAGCGCCGGCAATCGCCAGCAGGCCGAGCAGCCCGAGTGCGACGACCAGATCGACCGGGCGGCTGACGCGGCGCCAGCCGAAAGGTCCATACCGAGATCGTCCGAATCCGAAGCGCGCCATCAGTAAGAGCTTAACGATTTCGAGACCATAATGGCGAGCCGGGCGTGCAGGGTCTGCCGCCGGAAGAGGTACATGCGTTCCGATTATGGCGGAAGTGACGGCCGAACAGATCCAGCGAGGGCGCGGTCCCGACCCTACGGCGTTGGCGCGGCGCAAGCTCGTCACGCGCGAGGTCAAGTCCGTGCGCGAGCGGCTGACCTCGACGACCGGCCTCGAACGCGCCTTCGACTACGAATTGCTGCGGGTCTTCGCCCAGTATCGGATGCACGGCTCGGTCGGCGCGCTGGTCCTGGCGTTGTGCATCGCGACCGCCGCTTGCCTCTGGGTCCCGGCTTACCAGGTCACCACCTGGCTCGGCATCGTCATCCTGGCCTCGGCGGTCATGGTCCTGCTTTGCCGCCGCTTCCTGGCGCAGCCGGCCGGCGAGGTGAATATTCGGCGCTGGCGCCGCCTGCTGCCGGCGGCGGAAGCCTTTCACGGCCTGTCCTGGACGCTGATCCTCGTCCTGTTCGCGCAGGTCGACGGACCGGGCGCCAAGGTCTTCGTGATGACGACGCTGCTCGTCGTCAGCGCGCTGACCGTGATGCTGGCGGCGACGATCCCGCTTGCGGTGTATTCCGGGCTGGGGCCGGTCACCATCGGCATCACGCTGTTCTTCTGGGGCCGCTCCGACATCGACAGCGTCACCATGGCGCTGATGGCGGCATCGGCCCAGCTCTTCTTCATCTTCCTCGCCCACCGGCTCTATTCGAGTTCGGTCGCAACCATCGAGTTCCGCGCCGAGAAGGACGCGCTGATCGCCGAGCTCGAGACTGCGACCGCGAATTCCGACGAGGCGCGCCGCAAGGCCGAAGAGGCCAACCTCGCCAAATCCCGCTTCCTCGCCACGATGAGCCATGAGCTGCGGACGCCGCTCAATGCCATTCTCGGCTTCTCCGAGGTGATGAAGAACGAGATCTTCGGCGTTCACGCCAACCCGGCCTACAAGGAATATTCGGGCGACATCCACGGCTCGGGCCAGCATCTGCTCAACCTGATCAACGAGATTCTCGATCTCTCGCGGATCGAGGCCGGCAAATACGCGCTGAACGAGGAGGCCCTCAGCCTGGCAGGCGTGGTCGACGAATGCCGGCACATGCTGAAGCTGCGCGCCAAGGCCAAGGGGCAAACGATCCGCGAGGCGGCCGAGCCCGATCTGCCGAAGGTCTGGGCGGACGAGCGCGCGATCCGGCAGGCGGTGCTCAACATCCTGTCCAACGCGATCAAATTCACGCCGCAGGGCGGCGACATCACCATCAAGGTCGGCTGGACGGCGAATGGCGGACAATATGTCTCGGTCACGGACACCGGGCCGGGCATTCCCGAGGATGAAATCCCGATCGTGCTGCAGACCTTCGGGCGCGGTTCGCTCGCCATCAAGACCGCCGAACAGGGCTCCGGCCTGGGGCTACCGATCGTGAAGGGGCTGCTCGATCTCCATAATGGCGGCTTCCATCTGAAATCCAGGCCGCGCGCCGGCACGGAAGTGACGATCACCCTGCCGCCCGAGCGCGTGATGGACACGCTGGCGGCGCTGCCCGAGCCGGCACGATCGGCGGCTTAGGCGCGCGCACGGGATGCGCTCGCCAGAGCGGAGTTCCGATCGGATGGAACGAGGCCGCCGAGACTGCCCGGTTCCATCACGCAGATCGCCGGAACGGCCTCCCCGCTCGCGAAGGGAGAGAGAATGAGCGCTGCCATGGCGCGCGATCCGCCACGCTGCCGGGGCAGGTGGTGGGGCATATCTGAGGGGCTGCCGCGCCAACCGTGACAGCATCCGAAGCGATCACTTTGACGCTCCCGGCAAGTCCGGCAGTCACCGCTCACCCAGCTGGCTTCAAATAGAAAATCGATACCGCAACCGCCCATTAAGGATTAAAATGGCAGCTACGCCCTTGTTTCACGGCGGGTAGGAGGGAATGACGGCTCGCGGCGCCCATGGCCGTTGGAGCTCCCCTCGAGCGATACAGAGCTTCATACGGCAAGCGCAGCGGACGGCACCCCACAGCTGTCACGCGTGGATTTCGCGGTGCGAGCCATCAAGCGTGAAACACCGGAGAAAGTGCCTTGAAGTAAAGGGAGGGCGCCATGCCCATCCAGATCCCGAGTGATTTCCGCCGCGTGATCGTCGCTGCATCGGTGGGGAATGTCATCGAATGGTATGACTTCTACATATTCGGCAGCCTGGCCGCCATTCTGTCGGTCAAGTTCTTCGAGCAGAGTCATCCGGTCGCGGCATTACTGAGCACGATCGCGCTGTTTACCGCCGGTTTCCTGATCCGTCCGCTGGGAGCATTCCTCTTCGGATGGATGGGCGATCGGGTCGGCCGCAAATACACCTTCCTCGTTACGCTCAGCGGAATGGGGCTGGGCACCGGGGCGATCGGGTTGATCCCGACCTACGACTCCATCGGTCTGACTGCCGCATTCATTCTCTTCGGTTTGCGGATCATCCAGGGCCTGTGCCTGGGTGGCGAATATGGCGGCGCCATCACCTATGTCGCCGAGCATGTTCCGGACGAGCGCCGCGGCTACTACACGGGCTGGCTGCAAACCTCCCCGACGCTCGGGATCGTGGTGTCGCTCATCGTGATCATCGCGACCCGCACCTATTTCGGCGAGGCGACGTTCAAAGCATGGGCTTGGCGCGTTCCATTCTTGATATCCTTCCTTCTGGTCGCCGTCGCAATCTACATCCGGCTCCAGCTCCAGGAGACGCCGATCTTCGAGGCGATCAAGGCCAGGGGACAGATGACCAGGAACCCCTGGAAGGAAGCCTTTCTCAGCTCCAACATCAAATATGTCGGGATCGCCACCCTCGTGCTGATCGGACAGGGAGTGGTCTGGTACAGCGGCCAGTTCTGGGCGTTGTATTTCCTGCAGCAGGTTTCAAAGCTGGACCCGCTGACCTCGTCCTACATCGTGGGAGCAGCGCTGCTCCTCGCAACCCCGAGCTTGATCTTCTTCGGCTGGCTATCCGACATCATCGGCCGCAAGCCAGTGATCCTGGGCGGCATGCTGCTCGCCGCGATCACGTACTATCCGCTGTACCTGTGGCTGGGAACGGTCACGCGACCCGGCAATGTCCACTTTCCGACCGCGATCTTCATCATCTTCATCCTCGTTTGCTATGTCGGGATGGTGTACGGGCCGGTCGGGGCCTTCCTCGCCGAATACTTCCCCGCCAGGATCCGGTACACGTCGGTATCGGTTCCCTATCACATAGGAAATGGCTGGGGTGGTGGATTGGTGCCATTCATCACGTCGGCGGCCTTCGCGGCGACCGGGAGCGTCGGCTACGCGTTGATCTACCCGATCGCCGTCCCGGCCGTGTGCTTCGTGCTCTGCCTCTTCCTGATGCCGGAAACGCGCCAGATCAGTATCTGGGAACCCTTCGAGACGAAGGCCGCAACCTGACGAGGTCGCGCATTTGCGGGGCTGCCCGGGCCCCGCACGGCGCGCTCAGGGCCTGAGTTCGAGACGAGCCTTGGGAGCAACGCTGCCGTCAGGCTCCCGCAGTTTCAGTCCTTCTTCGAGACCTGCGCCTGATCGAAGGTCGCCATGCCGGAATGGATGGCGGCGGCGGCCTTGACGAGGCTTGCCGCAAGCGCCGCCCCCGTGCCCTCGCCGAGCCGCATCTCGAGCGCCAGCAGCGGCTGCTTGCCGAGCCGGAGCAGCGCTTCGCGATGGGCGCCCTCGGCAGAGAGATGGCCGGCAAGGCAATGGTCGATCGAGGACGGTTCGATGGCATGCAGGACGGCAGCGGCGGCAGTGACGACATAGCCGTCGAGGATCACCGGGATGCGCTGCAGCCGGGCGGCGATGATCGCGCCGCAAATGGCTGCGATCTCGCGACCGCCGAGGCGGCGCAGCACTTCCAGCGGGTCGCCCAGATGCGCGGCGTGGAAAGCGAGGCCCGCTTCGACAGCGGCAATCTTGCGATTCAGACCGTCATCGTCGACGCCGGTGCCGCGCCCGCACCACATCGCAGCGCCGCCGCCATAGAGCGCCGCGTAGATCGCAGCCGCTGACGTGGTGTTGCCGATGCCCATCTCGCCGAGGCAGAGCAGATCGGCCCCGCCGGCAAGCGCCTCCATGCCGAAGGCCATGGTCGCGACGCAGGCCTTCTCGTCGAGCGCATCACCTTGCGTGAAATCGCCGGTCGGCAGGTCGAGGGCCAGGTCAAAGACCTTGAAGCCGAGATCGAAGGCCGCGCAGATCTGGTTGATCGCAGCGCCGCCGGCGGCAAAATTCTCCAGCATCTGGCGCGTTACCGCCTGCGGATAGGCCGAGACACCCTGCGCCACGACACCGTGATTCCCGGCGAAGACGCAAACCAGCGGCCGGTCGACGCGCGGGGGCGCCTTGCCTTGCCAGGCTGCAAGCCATTCGGCGATCTCCTCCATGCGGCCGAGGCTGCCGGCGGGCTTGGTAAGATCCTTGTCTCGGGCCCGCACAGCATTGGCGGCACCCATATCGGGGCCGGGCATGTTGGCGATGAGATTGCGGATGTCGTCGAAGGGAAGGCCGGAAGCGGGCATCGCTGGATGTCTCGCGAAAGATGGAATCGGGCGGGATGCGGCGTGGCCGCCGGGTTGCCGCTGCTGCTATAGGCTTGGACGGCGGAAGACAATCGAGGATACCGAGACCGCATGGCCGACGCCCCTCCCGACATCTCGGAGTTGCCGGCCGGCCGGCCGCATTGGCCGGGCTGGCTGATCGCGACTGCGATCTGCATCCGTTTCTATTCGCGTCTTCCGGTGCCGCGCCTGCCCGGCGAGGATTCAGCGCATGGCCTGCCGGATTTCAGGCTGGTGCCGCGCGCCGTACCGCTGGCTGCGCTCGTCATCGCTTTGCCCGCAACGCTTGTCCTCCTAGCTGCTGGCGCGGCCGGCATCAGCGCGCCGCTGGCAGCAGCGCTTGCCGTCACGGTCGCGGCACTGACGACGGGTGCTTTCCACGAGGACGGCCTTGCCGACACCGCCGACGGGCTGTTCGGAGGGCATACGCCGGAACGGCGGCTGGAGATCATGAAGGACAGCCGCGTCGGCACCTTCGGGGCGATGGCGCTGGGGCTCTCCCTGCTGCTGCGGGTGACGGCACTTGCGGCCATTCTCCAGGCGCTCGGATCTCTGGCTGCAGCCGCCGCGCTGCTGATCGCGGCGCCATGGTCGCGCGCCACTGCGCTCTATCTGCTCGCCACCGAGCCCCCTGCCCGGAGCTCCGGCGCCTCGGCTGCGGTTGGCCAGCCCACCGCCGCAACGGCCTGGACAGCGCTGGCGCTTTCGGTCGCGTTCGCCGTCGCAGGGACACTGGCCACCGGGCTGCCGGGTACGGGCCTTGCGCTTGGCCTGGCGCTATCCGTGCTCGTCCTGGCGGGGCTCGCCCGGCTCGGCCGCCGCCTGATCGGCGGCCAGACCGGCGATATTCTGGGTGCAGCACAGCAACTCGCCGAGATCGCGCTCACCTGCGGCTTCGCCTTCGCGCTGGGCTCTGCCTGGCAATGAGCGGCGCCTCCAGCCCCTGCGTGCAGATCTGTGTGATCGACCCCGTATCGCGGCTCTGTGAAGGCTGCCTGCGAACGCTTCAGGAGATCGCCGACTGGTCGCGGCTGAGCGAGCCCGAGCGGCTGGCCATCATGGCCGAATTGTCTCGCCGCAAGATTCCGTCGGACCGGTCGAGCCAGCCGACAGGCTAGACCATCGGCTTTCCCGAGAACCGCAATCCACTTTTCGGGCCGGTGCTTTAAGCCTCGGCTTCGCGCCCCAGCCGCTGCAAGGCATCGCCGGTCAGCCGATAGAAGATCTTGTCGGGATGCGGCGCAGCCCCGAGCGCCTCGTAGAAGCCCCTCAGGCCAAGATCATCGCGCGCCGCCGTCCAGTCGATGCGCTGGAAGCCGCGTTCGAGCGCCAGCCGCGCCAGCCCCCGCATCAGCGCCTTCCCCGAACCGCTGCCGCGCGCGGACGCCGCGACATAGAGCTCCTTGAGGAAGAAGCCAGGCTGGAGGCCTGGCCCGGGATAGATCGCAGCGACGGCGGMAAAGCCGGTGATCGTGGCGTGCTCCACCGCCAGCAGGATCTCGGTGCCGGCGGGTCGATCGCGAAGCCCTGCCAGAATGGCCTCGGGCGCAGGGCACGGCACCGCGTAGTGGCCCTGCATCTCCACGAGCACGGCCATCAGCCCGGGATGGTCAGCCGGTGTCGCCAGTCGGGTCGTGACCATGCGCGCCCTCGCCCCGCATGCAGCTCGCCGGATCGATCAGAACAGCAGCGACCAGATGAAGCGGCTCGCGACGAAGAGCAGGAAGATGCCGAAGACGACCTCCAGCTTGCGCTTGGAGAGCCGATGCGCCAGCCGCGCTCCGATCGGGGCCGTCCAGATGCTGGTCGGGATGAAGAGCAGGAAGCCGATGAAGGAGACGTAGCCGAGCGAGAGCGGCGGCAAAACGTCCATCTTCGGCCAGCCGGCATAGATATAGCCCAACGCGCCCGGGATCGAGATCAGCACGCCGAGGCCCGAGGAGGTCGCCACGGCCTGATGGATCGGTCGGCCATAAAACGTCATGAACAGGCTGGAGAGCTGACCGCCGCCAATGCCCATCAGCGCAGAGAGCACGCCGATGATGCCACCATAGACCGTCATCAGCCCCTTGCCCGGCATGTCATCGCCGAGCTTCCAGCGGTCCGAGGCGAAGAGCAGGCGGATCGCGCTCACCACGGCGACCGCGACGAAGATGATCTTGAACAGGTCGGGCGGCGCATAGCGCGCGATATAGCTGCCGCCCATGACGCCGAGCACGACCGGGACCGCCCAGACCTTGAGAATGTCGAGATCGACGAGCCCCTTGGCCCGGTGGGCGTTGAAGGAGCGGATCGAGGTCGGGATGATGATCGCGAGCGAGGTGCCGACGCAAAGCGGCATGCGCACCTCCTCCGGCACGCCGATGACGCGGAAGACCTCGTAGAGGATCGGCACGATGACCGCGCCGCCGCCGACGCMGAAGAGCCCGGCGAGAACACCGGTGACCGCACCGGCCAKAACCAGCGACACGGCAAGAAAGGCGAGATCGCCCAAGGGGATTCCAGCAATCATAGAAACAATCCGTTGGCGGCGGGCGGCCACCTCTGGGCGATTTTGCGCGCCGGGGCAAGGCTTGCGCGGCAAGGCCGCTATGTCTGCGGCAGTTTCGGTGATTGTATGGCCCTGGGGCGCACAGGGGACTGCCTGTCCATGCCGCTGCTGCAATCCCGCTCGCAAGCGGCAGAGGCTCGACCGGTTGCTGCAGTGTTGGCAGTGCTGAGTGCGGCCTTAAGTCTAGCCTGACAGGAAAGGACAATATTCGCACGGAGACGAAGGCCACAGGGTCGGGGGGATATCTCATCAAAAGCCACTCAGGGAGGTTAAAGATGACAGATCAACTGACTGACACGCAGCAACGCCCGGAGCTCTCACGGAGACATCTCATCGCTGCGATGGGAACCGGCGCGCTCGCCATGGCGACGAACCCAGCCCTCGCCCAGGCCCCGTCCGGCCCGGTCGGACCGCCCAGCACGATTACCAGCCCGCCCCGGGATTTCAGCCGCAACGGCGCCCCGACAACCTATTTCACCGATCCCGACGTCCTCGCGGTCGACCCGGTGTTCAACAATTATGCCCAGCCCAACAGCGCGATCCAGCGGCTCTGGACCGGCGCGCTCTGGGCCGAAGGACCGGCCTGGAACGCGCAGGGTCGCTATCTGGTCTGGAGCGACATCCCCAACAATCGGCAATTGCGCTGGCTGGAAGATGACGGACGGGTCAGCATCTTCCGCACACCGTCAGGCAACAGCAATGGCAACAGCTTCGACTTCCAGGGCCGCCAGCTCTCCTGCGAGCACCTGAACCGCCGCGTCGTGCGCTATGAGCTCGACGGGTCGGCGACCGTGCTCGCCGACAGTTTCGAGGGCAAGAAACTGAACTCGCCCAATGATATCGTTGCCCATCCCGACGGCAGCTACTGGTTCACCGATCCGCCCTATGGCGGCCAACTCTACGAGGGCGCGCCGGACGCCGCCGGAGGTCCGAGCAACCCGAGTGGGCGGCTCAATCCGCGGCTCGGCCAGCTCGCCGGCATCGGCATGGCCAAACGCGAACTGCCGACGAACTGTTATCGCATCGACCCGTCCGGCCGCATCGACCGCGTCGTCACCGAGGAACAGGTGCCGGACCCGAACGGGCTCTGCTTCTCGCCTGATTTCAAGAAGCTCTACGTTGTCTCGACCGGAAAGGGGCCGGGCGATACCGGCCCCGGCGGCAAGGGCGACATTCATGTCTTCGATGTCGGTGCCGACAACAAGCTTGGCAATCAGAAGCTCTTCTCCGATTGCATGCTCGACGGCGTGAAATGCGGGCCCGACGGGATACGCAGCGATGTCGACGGCAATCTCTGGGTCTCGAGCAATGCCGGCCGCGCCGTCGGCTATAATGGCGTGCAGGTGTTCAACCCGGCGGGCAAGCTGATCGGGCGCATCCGCCTGCCGGAGGTCTGCGGCAATATCTGTTTCGGCGGACCGAAGCGAAACCGCCTGTTCATGGCAGCGAGCCAGTCGATCTACGCGGTCTATGTCAATACGCAGGGCGCCGGGCCGGGCTGACCTCTTACCGTCTCGCGCTATTGCATCGGCCCGAAAAGTGGATTGCGGTTTTCGGGAAAGCCGATGCAAACACAAAGGGTTAGATCATCGGACCGGATACGATTTCCGGTCCGATGATCTAGCCGTCGCAGCTGCGGCAGCTAGCGCGCAACCGGAGCCGGCGCGCCGGCCTCGTGGTGCTGGTCCGGGCCGCCACCAACGCCACGCAGCATCACGACCGCAAAGAGGCCGGCAAGGACCGCAATCGCCGAACAGAGCCCCGCCGTGATGGCGAAGGAGCGTGTGAAGGCCGCACGCGCCGTCGCACGCAGGTCTGCCCCGGCTGTCCCCGCGACCTCCTTTGCAATGGTCAATGCGCCACCGAGCGTATCACGCGCAGCAGCGGCCGCCTCCGGCGACACGCCCGACGGCACGGCCAGGCCCATCTGATAGCGATACAGCGCAGTCAGGACGCTTCCGAGGATGGCGATGCCGAGAGCGCCGCCGAACTCGGCGCTCGTTTCGGACAGGCCCGACGCCGTGCCGGCGCGCTCGGGCGGAACGCTGCCGACCACGAGATCGGTCGTCAGCGTGACGATCGGCGCGAGCCCCAGCGAGAGCAGAACCGTCCCGGCGACGATGATCATGGGGCCTTCGACATGGCTGATCCCGGCCAGCGTCGCAAAGCCCAACGCGGTCAACGTGAAGCCGCCCGCCATKACATGCGCAGGGCTCGCGCTGCCGACGATACGGGGCGCGAACATCGATCCCAGGATGAAACCAAGCGCAGAGGGCAGGGACCAGAGCCCGGCCTCCAGCGGCTTCATTCCCAGCACGAGCTGCAGATACTGACCGGTGAAGAGGAAGCTGCTGAAGGCGATGAAGAAGCCGAGGATGTTGACCGTCAGTGAAGCGCTGAAGGCCCTGGAGCGAAACAACGCCAGATCGACCAACGGTTCGGCCAGGCGCACCTGGCGGCGCAGGAAGAGGCCGGCAAGCGCCATCCCAGCCAGGATCGCCATGATGGGCAGCCAGCCCAGGCCATCCTCGGCAATCCGCTTCAACCCGTAGATCACGGCCAGCACGGAAACGAGCGACATGGCGGCGCTTGCAAGATCGAGCCTGCCGGCATTCGGGTCGCGGAATTCCGGCAGCAGCACGGGGCCGAGCAGGAGCAGCAGCACCATCACCGGCACATTGATCAGGAAGACCGAGCCCCACCAGAAATGCTCGAGCATGATGCCGCCGACCAGCGGGCCGATCGCGCCGCCCGCCGAGAAGCTGGCGATCCAGATGCCGATGGCCGCGGTCCGCTGGCGCGGATCGAGGAACATGTTGCGGATCAGGGAGAGCGTCGAGGGCGCGAGCGTCGCCCCCGCCACACCCAATGCGGCGCGCGCCGCGATCAGCGTGCCGGCGCTATTGGCGAAAGCGGCCAGGATCGATGCGAGGCCGAACGCCGCCGCACCGATCAGCAGCAGCCGGCGCCGGCCGATCCGGTCTCCCAGCGTGCCCATGGTGATCAGGCAGCCGGCGATCATGAAGCCGTAGATATCGACGATCCAGAGCAGTTGCGAGGCACTGGGCCTGAGTTCCGCGCTGAGCTGCGGCACAGCGAGATTCAGGACCGTCAGATCCATCGAATAGAGCAGGCAGGGCAGCGCGATGACGGCAAGGCCGATCCATTCGCGCCGACCGGCCTGAGGGGCTTGATCGTGCATCGTTATTGAAGGCTCCGGAGGCGTTGCCGCCCCTTGGTGATGATGTCCCTTGAGCTCGCCCGGCTCTGTCAGGAGAAGAGCTGCTCCAGCTTGACCAGCGAACCTGTCCAGCCATGCACATGGCGGCCGGCCGCGGCCTCGTCGTAGAACTGCTCGTGAAGCAGCGTCAGGATGGTGACATCCCCGTCCGGCTTGAGGGTCACCGTCACGCGTGAGACGCGCTCCGGCGTCGAGATCCAGGCCCAGCTGAAGACGAGGCGCTCATTTTCGACGACCTCGTGATACTCGCCGGACACGTGATGCAATTGACCATCACTGCCGCGCATCGAGATGCGATAATGGCCGCCGACGCGCGCATCGATCTCCGCCTTCTCGGCCCGGACATTCTCCGGCCCGAACCAGCGCGCGAGCAGTTCCGGTTGCGTCCAGGCGCGGTAGACCTCCGCCGGCGTCGCATTGAGCCGCCGCTTCATCGTCAGGCTGGGCGCGGTCTCGACCTTCTTGTCCATGATTATCCTCCGGTCGATCGATCAGGTCTTGTCGCTGGTCTTGCATGGTGGCGCGCCGCGATCAGGCTCCCGATCCTTGCGCGGGCGGTTGAAATAGGCCTCGAGCGCATCGAGTTTCTCACGCCAGAAGCGCTCGTAGCGGCGCAGCCACCCCATAGCTTCCTCCATCGGTGCGGCGTTCAGGCGGCACGATACCGTGCGGCCTGTCTTTTCCCGCGTGATCAGCCCGGCATCCGACAGCACGTCGAGATGTTTCATGATGGCCGGCAGCGTGACCGGAAAGGGTCGCGCCAGGTCACTGACCGAGACGGAATCCACCTCTTCGAGCCGCGCCAGAAGCGCCCGCCGCGTCGGGTCGGCCAAAGCGGCAAAGGTGCGGTCGAGCGACGGCTCTTGATACTTAACCATTGAGTTAAGTTTAGGCATCGATTCAGGCAGCGTCAAGCGCTCGTGACCAAGGGGCAGGAGACGCTGCTACGAGGCGCCTACTCCATCCAGCGCCACGCTGGCACGCTCAATCCGGCACATAGCGCCGGGACAGTTCGTTGCGATCGTCATAGGACGCTTCAAAGATCGAGGCGGCCAAGGTGGCGCGTACGTGCAGGATTCCGGCTCCGACATTCCTGAAGCCATGGCGGGCGCCTGCCGGAATCAGCACCGACTGATTGGCCGTCACCGTCCGGGTCTCGTCGCGCAGGGTGATTTCGACCGTGCCCTCGATCACTTCGAGCACCTCCTCGACAGCGTGGAGATGCATCGGCGCGCCCAGGCCGGGCTCGCAATATTGCTCGAAGATGCAGAGCTGCCGGCTCTCGACCCGTGCCGAAACGCGCATCAGCGTCCTCACCCCGTCGCGCCAGTGTTCCTGCGGCTKAGTGGCGTGATCGAGGATATCCATGGCGTTGCATTCTTCTCCCGTCGGAGCCCGCATTCAGTCGGACACGCCGTCGCGACCGGCAATGGTCATGCAGGTCGCCGTCATCATCGCGCAGAGCCTGGCCGCGCCGTCCTTCAGCGCGAAGACTTCGGCGGTCGCGAGCGTCAGGGTGCGGCCGGCCTTGACCACCCTGCCCTTMGCCACCAGCCGTTCGCCGGCAGCAGGCGCAAGAAGATTGATCTTGAACTCGGCAGTGAGGATGCCGGTGCCCGGCGGCATCATCGTCAGCGCCGCATAGCCTGCGGCGGAATCGGCGATGGTGGCGACCGCTCCGGCATGGACGAAGCCGTGCTGCTGGGTGAGATGGGCCGAGACCGGCAGCTCGATCTCGACCTCGCCAGGAGCGACACGAGCAAGCCGGGCGCCGAGCGTCGTCATGAAGGCCTGTTTGCCGAAACTCGCCTCGATGCGCCTGACCACGTCCGCATCTGAAAGCGACTGGTCGGGCACGGTCATGGCAGACTCCTATGCAGCGGCGGCCGCCTCTTCGTACCGCGAGACATGGGCGACAGCCGCACGCAAATCCGCCAGCCCCGCTTCGCTTCCGACGCAATGCTCGGCGAGATGGCGGCGGAACTGGCGCGCCCCCCGGCGGCCCGGGAACAGCCCGACGAGATGGCGGGTGAAGGCATGCAGCCGGCCACCCTTCTCGAGATGCGTCGCGATATGCGGTTCGAGCGCCTCCAGCATGGCGAAGGCATCGTCAACCGGAGCCGCCTCGCCAAAGAGCAGCGGATCGACCTGCAGCAAGACCTCTGGATTCTGATAGGCCTCGCGGCCGATCATCACCCCGTCGAGATGCGCGAGATGGGCGGGCCATTCCGCAGGAGCGCGGATGCCGCCATTGATCGCCACGATCAGGTCCGGATTGGCCGCCTTCAGACGATAGGCGCGCTCATAGTCGAGCGGCGGGATCTCGCGGTTTTCCTTCGGCGACAATCCCTGCAGCCAGGCCTTTCGAGCATGCACGACGAGCGCATCGACGCCGGCGTCTCGCACGCTGGCGGTCAGGGCATCGAGCGCCGCTTCCGGATCCTGATCATCGACGCCGATGCGGCATTTGACGGTGACGGCGACGGAGACTGCCGCCTTCATCGCCGCGACGCAGTCACCGACCAGCGCGGGCTCCCGCATCAGGCAGGCACCAAAGGCCCCGCCCTGCACGCGGTCGGAGGGACAGCCGCAGTTCAGATTGATCTCGTCATAGCCGAAATCGGCGCCGATCTTCGCGGCCTCGGCCAGCAGGGCCGGATCATTACCGCCGAGTTGCAAGGCAACGGGCTGCTCCATCGCGTCGAAGCCGATCAGGCGCTGCCGGTCGCCGCGGATCACCGCCTGCGCCGTCACCATCTCCGTATAGAGCCGCGCCCGGCGCGACATCAGGCGATGGATGACGCGGCAATGCCGGTCCGTCCAATCCATCATCGGTGCGACGGAGAATCGATATGACTGATAGTGCTGCATTTTATCCGGACATGGGCGGCGCGTGTTGAGCTTCACGCGCCCTTATACGCGAAACCAGGCGATTTTCGACCGGTTTTGCGCATGGGATTCAGCCCGGCGATCTGCCGCGCTCAAAACTGGAAGCGGAGCAGCCGGCCCATGCGCCCGAGAGGCGGAAAGGCGGAGAGGAAGAGGACCGTCAGTCGGGCGGGCCAGGACATCCTTGCTATCTGGGCCGGATCATAGCCGCGCGGATCATAGGCGGTMAGGTCGTTCCTGAGTTTCAGCCCGGGAATGCGGTCTTCAAGCTCGCGCGGCTCGTCGATGCTCCATAACAGCGTGGCGCCGGTCGCCCGCACCGCGCGGTGATGGCTGACAAGCCATAATCCGAACGGGCTGAAGGCATCGAAGGCCAGTTCGCCATGCCCGAAATGCGCAACCAGCCGTTTGATCAGCCGTGGCACGGCATCCGGTCGGAGATACATCAGCAGCCCTTCTGCAATGATCATTGTCGGCCGGCCCGAAGGCACGTCATCGAGCCAACCCGACTCCGTCACCGGGGAACCGATCAGGGTGTAACCCTGTCTTTCCGGATAGAGACGCCGGCGGAGCGCGACGACGTCGGGATAGTCCAGATCGAACCAGCGTACGCTCGGGGGCGGATCGATCCGGAAGACCCGGCTGTCGAGGCCGCAGCCGAGATGCAGCACCGTCGCATCGGGATGCCGCATGATGAAATCACTGGTCCAGCCATCGAAAATATGCGCCCGCATCGCCAGCGCGATCATGTCATCCCGGCTGACGCCCAGTTTCCGGAAGTCATAGTCGATCCGGCGGACCGCGCTCGCGGCGAAGCGATCATGCAGCAGGGAATCCCGCAGGCGGCTTTCCTCGCCCTTGGCGTAGAGGGTGATGAGGAGCGTTTCCCGCTCCCTGGTCAGGGTCACTTTCTCGGACAGCAATGACTCGGGATCAGTCTGCACTGGCCGCGCCATGTTTCGGGTGGTCTGGCTGCGCACCATTGGGCGATCCCGGATCACGTTGCTGGATCGATCGGCACGGGTCTCGGACGCTCCCTGAGCCCCTGGGCCCGCCTATCAGGGCCTGTGCAGCACCTGCGTATGTGCCGGCATGACTTCGTCCTCGAACAGCTCGGGATAGTTCTGCGCAATCCGGGGCAAGGCGTTGAGGATCTCGCGCAAATGCCTGCGCATCTCGCATTCGGCTCCATCGGCGTCTCCGGCCTCGATGGCATCGAGGATCGCAGCGTGTTGCGCAACGAGCAGCGGAACCGGCGAGGCACCGGGCAGCGACAGATAGCGGACGCGGTCAGTCTGGGCGCGAGCACCTTCGACGATGCGGGCGGCGTAGTCGCAATCGACGATCTCGGCCAGGGTCTGGTGGAAATTCTCGTCGAGCACGGCAAAGGCAGCGCGATCGGCGAGGGCAGACACCTCGCGCTGACGCTCGATCAGCCAGCGCAGCCGCATCACGTCGTCCTTGGTGATCAATGCGCTGGCCGCGCGCGCAATGGCACATTCCACCGCCTCGCGCACGAAGCGGGCATTGGCGATCGCCCGCATCGAAACCTTCATCACATAGGTGCCGCGGCTCGGCAGGACCTGCACGAGACCGGCTTCGGAGAGTTTGATGAAGGCCTCACGGACCGGCTGACGGCTGACGCCGAAGCGGCCGGCGATATCTTTTTCGGAGAGCGCCTCGCCGGGCCTGAGCTGCGTGGCGATAATCGCCTGCCGCAAGGACGAAACCAGTTGCGGAGCGATCGGATCCTTAAGGCGGAGGCTGGGTTCCATCGTCATGGGCAGAGCGTCCCGCTCATCCCCCATCCGTTGGTCTATCTAGCATACCGGTATGGTGGATGTCGCCATGCCCATACGTCGCAGGGGCCCGGCCGCCCAAAGGCGGCCGGGTTCACTTCGGCATTCTATTTCTTGGCGCGGGCGACGATCTGCGTCGGGTTGACGAAGCGCAGCGCTATCACCAGCCAGATCAGCGTCGTGATCATGTAGATCACCGCCATGGCGTCGATCGACTGCACGGCGCGGACACCCGCAGCGAAGACCGCATAATAGAGGGCGACGACGAGTGTCTGGCTGGTCGGGCCTGCGGTCAGGAAGGTCAGCTCGAACATCGCGATCGTCCTGACCAGAACCAGCAGCAATGCAGCCAGAATGCCCGGCATCAGCAGGGGCAGCAGGACGTGAATGAAGAGCTTGAAGGTGTTCGCCCCGAAGACGCGGGCGGCCGCCTCGATCTTGGTGTCGATCTGCTCGATGAACGGGATCATCACCAGGATGACGAACGGAACCGTCGGCACCAGATTGGCGAGCACGACACCCGACATGCCGCCGGCAAGACCGAGCTTGTAAAGCACCGTCGCGAGCGGGATGCCGAAGGTGATCGGCGGCACCAGCAGCGGCAGCAGGAACAGCAGCATGACGAGCTTCTTGCCCGGGAAATCCCGCCGCGCCAGCGCATAAGCGGCTGGAACGCCGAGCAGGCCCGAGAGGAACACGACCAGGAAGACGATCTGGAAGGTCACGCTCAGCACGTCGGAGAGCTGGAACTCGCTCCAGGCGGCCGAATACCAGCGCGTGGTCCAGCCGGCCGGCAGCCATGTGCCAAGCCAGCGGGTCGCGAAGGAACTCGTCACCACCGTCGCGATCATCGCGCCGAGATTGAGGATGAAGAAGCCGATGAGCGTCCAGTTGGCGGCAGCCCAGAGCTTACTGGAGAGGCGGGTATCCTTGACCATGATCTCAGCCCTTCCCGCCACCGGCGGGGCCACGGTAGAGCATGCCGCGCGCAGCCAGCACGACGACGACAATGCTGAGCTGCACCACGCCCATGATCATCGCGACGGCAGACGCCATCGAATAATCATACTCCTCGAAGGCAGCCTGATAGGCCGCGATCGAGATGACGCGCGTCGGCCCGGCCGGCGCCCCCAGCAAGACCGCCGAGGGAAAGACCGAAAAGGCCTGAACGAAGCTGAGGCAGAAGGTGATCGCCAGACCCGGCAGCAGGAGCGGCAGCAGGATGTGCTTGAACCGCTCCCAGGGTCCTGCGCCCAGCGTCGCGCCCGCCTGCTCGAGTGCCGGATCGACACCGGAGAGGTAGGACAGCGTCAGTAGGAAGGTGAAGGGGAAGCCGGTGATGACGAGCGAAATGCAGACGCCCCAGTAATTGTGCAGGAGCTTCACCGGCGTCGAGATCAGCCCGAGCGTCAGCAGGGTGCGGTTGAACCAGCCCTGGGGGCCAAGATAATTCAACAGGCCCTGCGCGACGAGAACCGTGCCGAGCGTGATCGGGATCACGAGGATCGTGGTCAGCAGGCGCTGATGTTTCATCATCCGGACCCGGAAGGCGATCGGGATCGCGAGCAGAAGCGTCACGATCGTGACCGGCAGTGCCAGCCAGAGCGTCGTCGCGATCGTCCCGTACAGGAAGGAATCCGAGAAGAAGCGCGTGTAGTTCGCCAGCATCGGCCCGGTCTTGGGCGTGAAGGAGAGCACGAGCCCATAGAGGAACGGGTAGATGAACAGCGCCAGGAGGAAGAACACCGCCGGCAGAACCAGCAGGGTCAGAGAATCGATGCCGCGTGCGGCGAGCCTCTGGCTGAGGGGGATGGATGTCGTCGCGCTCACGCCGCCCCCCCGAAAACCAGGACGCGATCGGGATCTGCGCTCAGCGTGACCTCGCCGCCCGGCGCGATGCGGTCATGCGCCAGGAAGGAGAGATCGGTCCCATCCGCCATGCGGGAGAAGCCGACGAATTCGCGACCGCGGAACTCGGTCGAGACGACGGACGCCTTGAGCCCGGCACCACCGGCTGCCGCGGGATGAAGGTCCTCTGGCCGGATCGCGAGCCAGGCCGGAGCACCGGGCGCAACCGCGCCACGCACCCGCCCGACGATCTTGGCGTCACCGACGGTGACGGTCGCACGCTCGCCCTCGACAGAGGCGACGCGGCCGGCGACCTTGTTGCGGAAGCCCATGAACTCGGCGACATCGAGATGGTCGGGGCGGGAGAACAGGTCTTCCGGCCCGCCGACCTGACGCACTTCGCCGTCACGCATCACGACGATGCGGTCGGCCAGCGACAACGCTTCTTCCTGGTCATGCGTGACGTAGATCGTGGTTGCGCCGAGCGTATTGTGGATGCGGCGGATCTCGGCGCGCATCTCGAGACGCAGCTTGGCATCGAGGTTGGAGAGCGGCTCGTCCATCAGCACGAGCGGCGGCTCGACGACGATGGCCCGGGCGATGGCGACACGCTGCTGCTGTCCGCCGGAGAGCTGGCCGGGCAGTTTTTCGGTCTGGCCCTGCAACCGGACCAGCGCTGCGGCTTCGCCGACACGCCGCTCGATCTCGGATTTCTGGACGCCGCGCATCTTCAGACCGAAGCCGATATTCCGCTTCACGCTCATATGCGGGAAGAGGGCGTAATTCTGGAACACCATGCCGAAGCCGCGCTCCTCGGGCCGCAGCGGGTCGATGCGCCGATCATCGAGCCAGATGCCGCCCCCCGTCGCTGGCAGAAGGCCCGCGATCAGGTTCAGCGTCGTCGACTTGCCGCAGCCCGACGGACCGAGAAGCGCGATGAACTCGCCCTTCTTGATCGTCAGCGACACGTCCTTGACGGCGTTGTGAGTGCCGAAGTCGCGGCTCAGATTGTCGAGCCGCAGCTCGCGGAAGTTCGCAGCGTGAATCGTCATTTAGGTCACGTCTTTGGAAAGCGGCTGATGGGTTCTGTCAGGAAATGTGACGGCGAAGCGAGCCGGCCGGAACCGGCTCACTGTCGTTAGCGGGGTTCGTTCACTTGCGCTTGGCGCCGCCGACTTCCTCGTCCCAGCGGCGGAAGGCGAGCACCATCTGGTCGGGGTCGAGCGGCGTCTCGAGCGGCGCCTCGGCGATGAGCTTCTCGTATTCGGGGCGGCCGTATTCCTTGATCGCCGCCTGGCTGTCGGCGGGCGCCATGTCGAGCGTCACGCCCTTCACCGCCGGGCCCGGATAGAAATAGCCCTCGTCATAGGTGTAGGCCTGCTGCTCCTTGGTGAGCAGGAAGTTCATCAGGTCGAGCAGCACCGCGAGCTTCTCGTCCGAGACGCCCTTCGGGATGCACATGTAGTGCGCGTCGGTGACCCAATGGAATCCCTTGAGCGCGCCGACCTTGGCTTCCTTGGGCACGACGCCGAGCACGCGCGGGTTAATGTCCCAGCCCGTGGTCGTGACGGTCATGTCGCGGGAGCCTTCGCCGAGCTCCTTCATCACCGCACCCGTGCCGGCCGGGTAGTACTCGACGTTCTCGCCCAGCGCCTTGAGATAGGCCCAGGTCTTGTCCCAGCCCTTGACCGGGTCCTTCGGGTTCGAATCCCCGAGGATATAGGGCAGGCCCATGATCCAGGTCCGGCCGGGGCCCGAATTGGCGGGGCGCGCGTAGAAGAAGCGGTTCTTGTTCTCGCGGGTATAGGCGAGCAGCTCCTCCGCCGTCGTCGGCACCTTCTTGACCTTGTCAGGCATGTATTCGAGCAGCGGCCCGGACGGATAATAGGTCACCACGACGCCCTGGCCGCTCGCGAGGCCCTGCATCTTGGCGGCACCTTCGAGATAGATCTCGTCGAGCTTCGGCAGCGAGCCTGCAAGCTGCGGCAGCAGCGGCGTCCAGAGCTTCTGGTCGACACCGGCGGAGAGCGCATCGGTCCCGGTCAGCACCATGTCGATATCGACGCGGTTCGCTTCCTGCTGCGCCTTCAGCTTGCCCGGAAGCTCCGGCGCAGGCGCCTTGGTAAAGGTGATGCGCGAGACCAGATTCGGCTTGGCCTTGCGGTAATTCTCAATGGCCTTCTGCGTCAGCGCCAGATTGCCGGCGACATCGACGACGGAAAGCGCGACCGGCGAGGTCGGCAGTTTGAGCTGCTGCGCGAAGGCGCCCGGCGCATAGGCCGCGGCACCGGCGAGACCTGCGACGCCGCCGAGAAATGTGCGCCGATTGATGCTGTCCTGGACCATGACTTCTCCCTTCGGTACGGATTTACCGCTTTTGGATTCTTAGACACCTTTCGGCATCAGCCTCGGCGAAGTTCACATTGACGCCGCCTCGGATTGCCCGGTATCCTAGTATACTAGTGGACCAGAGCTTGGCAATGGGCAGCGCAGCGGCACGACAAAGCACAGACCAGATTCACCGCGCCTTGCGGGACGACGTCCTCAACGCGGTGCTCCTGCCGGGCGAGGCGATGTCGGAAGCGCGGATGGCCGTCCAGTTCGGGGTCAGCCGCACGCCCGTGCGCGAGGCCTTCAAGCGACTGGTCGACGAAGGTTTCCTGGTGGTCGTGCCGCAGGTCGGCACCTTCGTCGCGCCGATCGATCTGGCGGCAGTCTATGACAGCCAGTTCGTGCGCGAAACCTTGGAATGCCGCACTGTCACGCTGGCTGCGCAGCGGATCGACGATGCCGGGCGCGCCGCACTGGAACGGCTGATCACCCAGCAGGAACAAGCGCTCGCAGTGGGCGATCGCGTCAATTTCTTCCGTGCTGACGAGGCCTTCCATGCCGAGCTCTCGCGGCTATCGGGACACCCCTCGGTCTGGGGCCTGATCGAAGGCGTCAAGGCGCAGCTTGACCGCGTGCGCTGCCTGTCGCTCGAGGCCGCGTCCTGGCCCGGCATGATCATGGACCAGCATCGCGAGATCGCCGCGAGGGTCAGCGCCGGCGACGTGCTCGGCGCCGAGACGGCAATGCGGGCGCATCTGCGCACGGTGTTCGACGCCATCGAGGCGATCGCACGCAATCATGTTGACGCCTTCGTCGCCAACACCCCGATCCGCAAGGCCTGAGCCGGCCGCATTCTCTGCATCACGACAAGAAACGACAAGGAAGGAACGCGACGATGGAACAAACTTGGCGCTGGTTCGGGCCGGACGATGTGGTGACGCTCGCCCAGGCACGGCAGGCGGGCGCGCAAGGCATCGTCAACGCGCTGCATCAGATTCCCTATGGCGTCGTCTGGAGCGTCGAGGAGATCGAGGCGCGCAAGGCGATCATCGAAAAGGACAAGAGCCTCGGCCTGCGCTGGTCCGTGGTCGAGAGCCTGCCGATCCATGAAAGCGTCAAGATCGGCGAAGGCGATCTCGAGCCGATCTTCGTCAACTACCGCCAGTCGCTGCGCAATCTCGCCGCCTGCGGCATCGAGGTGGTCTGCTACAACTTCATGCCGGTTCTCGACTGGACCCGGACCGAACTCGCCTGCCCCCTGCCCGGCGGCGGCACGGCGCTGCGCTTCAACCTGCATGAATATGTCGCCTTCGACCATTTCATGCTGGAGCGACCTGGCGCCGCCGACGGCCACTCTGCCGAGGTGATGGACCGGGCCAAGGCCTGGTTCGAGCGCTCGACCGAGGCCGATCGCGCCCGTCTGCTCGCCAATATCATGGCCGGGCTGCCCGGCGCCTATGATCGCTATGACGTGCCCGGCCTGAAGCGCATGCTCGCGCGCTATCATGAGATGAGCCATGACGGGTTGCGCGCCAATCTGAAGCGGTTCCTCGAGGCGGTGATCCCGACTGCGGAAGAGGTCGGGATTCGCATGTGCATTCACCCCGACGATCCGCCGCGCCCACTCTTCGGCCTGCCGCGCATCTGCTMGGACGAGAGCGACATCGCCTTCATACTCAGTGCGGTCGATACCCCGTCCAATGGCCTGACGCTGTGCTCGGGCTCGCTGGGGGCCAACCCAGGGAACGACGTGCCCGGAATCGCCCGGCGCTTCGCCGACCGGATCTGGTTCGCGCATCTGCGCAATGTCGCCAAGGATCCGGACGGCTCCTTCATGGAGGCAGAGCATCTCGGCGGCGACACCGACATGGTGGCGCTGGTCGATGTGCTGATGGTCGAGGAGCAGCGCCGCAAGGCCGCCGGCTGGCGCCATTGGCGCATCCCGATGCGGCCCGATCACGGCCATGAACTGCTCGACGATATCGGCAAGGGCAGCTTCCCGGGCTATCCGGCCGTCGGCCGCCTGCGCGGCCTCGCGGAGCTGCGCGGCGTGATGGCCACCCTGACCAGCCTGCGCGGCTACGACGCCTGATCAGGCCAGGGACGCTACTTAGGCCAGAAGACGCTGATCGGCGAGCTGCACCAGCTTGCCGCCAGCAATCGTCGCAACGACGCGCGGCTGCGGCGCATCCTCGACGATGATCAGATCCGCCCGCCTGCCCGGCGCAATGACGCCGCGATCGGCCAGGCCAAGGGCTTCCGCCGGGGCCTCGGAAACCAGCCTCCAGGCCTCGGGAAAGCTCGCCGTGCCGTTGCGCGCCAGCATGAAGGGCGCCAGCAGCAGCGCCGGATAATAGTAATCCGACGCCAGAATGGTGCAGAGCCGCTTGCCGACCATATCCTCGGCGGCCGGGCAGCCGGTATGCGAACCGCCGCGTACGACATTGGGCGCGCCGAACACCGTCGCCTCGTCATGCGCGACCGCCTCGCGCGCCGTCGCCTCATCCATCGGGAACTCCGCCACGGTCACGCCGAGCGAGCGATACCAACGCCGCATGTCCGGGCTCATGTCGTCATGCGAGAGCGTCGGAATGCCGGCGGCCAGCGAGGCCTTCGCCAGCCGCGCKACCGATTCCGGCACGTCGTCGCCGCGGTCATGGGCGTTCTGCGCCAGGGCCATGAAGTCGGCATGTGAGAGGCCGGTGCGCTCGACCATCTTGGCGACCTTGTCCGGCCGGGTCGTCTCCTTGAGGATGCCGCCGGTATGGTCGTTGAAGGCCAGCACTCCGACGCGCCCCGCCTGCAGCCACTCGATAATCTCGGCCTCGGCATCGAGGTTGAAGGTCTCGTGGCGCAAATGAAATCGGGTATCGGCCCCAAGTTCCGGCCCGAGCCGTGCAATCGCCTCGACCAGGCGCCGCGCATTACCGGCTCCGCGCAGGCCGGGTTCCCAGGACCAGGTGACGCCGTGGAAGGCCGTGGTGATACCGCAGCTCAGCATGGCGCGATCGGCATCGCGCAGAGCGAGATCGATATCGAACGACACGCGCGGTCGCGGCATGATGTGCCGCTCGAAGGCATCACCATGACAATCGACCATGCCCGGCAGGACGAGCAGGCCGGTGGCGTCCAGGCGCAAGGCGCCGGCAGGAGGAGACGCATCGAGCGCAGCGATGGACGATCCATCGGTGACGAGATCGGCACGGGTGAGCGCGGCGGTCAGAACTGTTCCGCCCGTGATATGAAGTGACACGCCCGCCTCCGCCGCAGCCCCTGGGAGGGCGCGCTTGACGGGTCAGCATGACGGCAGAATGACAAGCGGGCCGGTCAGGATGGCGTCCGGCCTTGTTCAACGCACCGAGACCGGCGACAACGTCATCGACCGGGCGGCCTTCCGCAAAGCCGGCATCGTCCACTGCGATCAGCAAGCGGCGGCATCGGCGAGGCGCAGGACGGTGACGCTCCGGCCCAGGATCATTTCAAGACCTCGGTCGCGGTGATGATGGAACGGGCGATGTCGACCAGCTTGCGCTTCTCGTTCATCGCGGTGCGGCGCATCAGGGCATAGGCCTCCGCTTCGGGGAGCCCCTTGAGGCGCATGACGATCCCCTTGGCATGATCGATCAGCGCGCGGTCGTCGCGCTGCGACCGCACCTCGTCCAGCCCCTCGCGCAGCTTCGAGGCAGCGTCGAAGCGACTGATGCAGGCCTGGAGGATCGGCTTGAGCGCCGCCCGGTTCAGCCCGTCGACGGCATAGACCGCGACCCCTGCCTCGACGGCCGCCTCGATCAAGGCCGGATCCGGCGGCTCGACGAACAGGGTGACCGGCCGCTTCGGGCGCTGGCTGACCAAAAATGCCTCAGCCAGCGCATGATGGTCGGGGCTCGCGAGATCGATCACGACTACATCGGGGTCATGTGACTCAACGCTAGTGACTTGCCCGTTTGTCGCACCGATTTGGACGAGATCGGTAAAGCCCGCCTCGCGCAAGCCCTCGTCGAGAATGGCAGCCCGGACCGGGTTGGCGTCGACGATCAGAATTTTCAACGCAGGTGTCATGAGCCACGACGCCTAACGCAGTGAGGATAAGGCCCGTCCTCAGCCCGACAGGATTGCGACACCTGCCAGAATGAAACCACCACCGGCGATGCGGGCAAGCTGCGGCATCCGCACCGCAAGCTGGCCCGCAAGAAGCAAGCCTACTCCATGCAGGGCAGATGTCGCGATCACAAAGCCGATCGCATAGCTCACACCGCTGGCATCCTCCGGCATCTCGGCGCCATGGGCAAAGCCGTGGAAGATCGCGAAGATCCCGCAGGCAAGGGCGCCGGCAGCGAGCGGCGGCGCGAGATTGAGTGCGATGGCAAGCCCGAGGATGACGATGGAAAAGGCGATACCGACCTCCGCGCCTGGAAGCGGTCCGCCGGACATCGCCCAGAGCCCGGCCAGCGCCATGGCCGAAACGAAGGTGATGGGGTAGGCGATGCGCGCCCTGCCACCGACGAGCCCGGCCCAGAGGCCGACCGCGATCATCGCCAGCGCATGATCCAACCCGGTGAGCGGATGCTGCAGCCCGTGAACGAGACCATCTACGGAGCCCACTCCGGTATGGGCAAGGGCGGGTGCCGCCATCATCGTCACGAGCGACGCCAGGGCGCCCGTCAACCGCGTCAGCATGTTCGCCTCCTCTATCCCGGGGCGATCGCCTTCAGGCCGCCCACGGTCTCGATGAAATCCACCACCGCATCGACGCCCTCGCCCTCCCGCGTATTGGTGAAGACGAAGGGTCGCTTGCCCCGCATGGTTCTTGAGTCCCGGTCCATCACAGCAAGATCCGCGCCAACATGCGGAGCGAGATCGGTCTTGTTGATGACGAGCAGGTCCGAGCGGGTGATGCCCGGGCCGCCCTTGCGCGGGATCTTCTCGCCGGCTGCGACATCGATCACGTAGATCGTCAGATCGGCGAGTTCGGGCGAGAAGGTCGCCGCCAGATTATCTCCGCCGGACTCGATCAGGATCAGGTCGAGCGCGGGAAATTTGCCGCGCATTTCCTCGACCGCGGCGAGGTTGATCGAACAATCCTCGCGAATGGCGGTATGCGGGCAGCCGCCGGTCTCGACGCCCATGATGCGCTCCTCCGGCAGCGCTCCTGCAACGGTCAGGAGACGCGCATCCTCCTTGGTGTAGATGTCATTGGTGATGGCGCAGAGATCGTAACGATCGCGCATGCGCTTGCAGAGCACCTCCATCAGGGCGGTCTTGCCGGAACCGACCGGGCCGCCGATGCCGACGCGCAAGGGGCCGTGGGGAGAGCGGATCATGAGCGGAACAGCCTCGAATACTGGGTTTCGTGGCGCAGGGACGCAAGGTCCGAGCGCAGCGCGCAGCCGCCGAGATCGGCGAGCGTCGCGGTTTCCGCGCGCGTGGCAGCCGCATGCAAGGACGGCACCAGCCCAGCCGTGATCCTCTGCCCGTCGGTCTGGCCGATGATGCCGAGCCTGACCGAGGCCGAAACCAGATTGGCGACGAAGGCGAGGCTGTAGGCTTCCAGCGCCGGGCGCAGCGGCAGGTCATGGCCGCTGGCGGCGGACGCGACCGCGACGGGATAGGCGACGTCGCCCTCCCAGGCAGCGCGGAGCCGATCAAATGCCGCGCAGGGCCAGGCGGCGCGAACGGCCGCGACGAACGCATTGCCCTGCGTCACCGTTTCCAGCCTCCGCTCCGCGGAGTTCGCCAGCGCCAGGGCCAGCTCCGCCACCTCGCTCAGCGCCGCGCCGTCCTCAGCCCCGAGGGCGTTGTAGGCGCACGTGAACAGGACGAGGTCGTTATGGAGGGAGCCATGGCCGACGAGCGCCTCGAGCCAATCGCGAAGCGTGTCGGCATTGGTGAGGTCGCCGGCCTCGAAGGCCCATTCCAGCCCATGCGAATAGGCAAAAGCGCCGACCGGGAAGGACGGCGAAAGCCAGACCATCAACCGCAGATGGGCGTGCGACATCAGCCCTCAATGGTCGTGCTTGTGACCCTTGTGCGCGTGTTCGGCGCCATGATGGTGGCCGTCGTCATGCTTGTGATMATGATCGCCATGGCCGTGGTCGTGGCCACAGCCGCAATCCGCGCCGTGGGCATGCGCGTGGGCGTGGGCGTGGTTCGCGTGATCATCACGTTTGTTCTCGTGGTGGTCGTGCCCATGGTGGTTATGGCCATGGTGGTCGTGAGCATGATCCAGGCCGGCGTGAGCGTGCCCCTTGTCGTGATGAGCGTGGCCGTGATCGTGCCCGCAGCCGCAGGATGCATCATGCGCGTGATCGTGATCATGACCGTGTTCATGGTCGTGGGCGTGACCGTGATCATAGGCTCCGCGCTCGGGCTGGAACGGACGTTCGACCACGCTCATGGCGCAGCCCTGGCCACGGACCATCTCGGCGAGGACATGGTCGTTCTCGATATAGATCGCGTCCGCCGTGATTTCCGCGGGCGTGTGCCGGTTGCCGATATGCCAGGCGACGCGCATCAGCCGCAATGGGTTCTCGGCCCGCACTTCGAGCAGGCTCTGCGCAGCGGCCCTGACCAGGACCAGGCCGCCGTCTTCGAGCTTCACGGCATCGCCATCGTTCAGAACCGTCGGCTTGTCGAGATCGAGGAGGATCTCGCGCCCGCCATCGCCTTTCAGCGCGATGCGGCGGCGATTGCGATCCTCATGGTCGAGCGTCAGGGTCTCAACGACCTTGTCCTGCTTGACCGCGGCCTTGCGGACGACGGAGGTGGCGCGCAGCATGATGGTACCCGTGACAACGAAATGGATCAGAGGCGATCGACCGATCGCGGCTCGACCACTTCGATCACCGGAGGCGTCGTGACGCAAGCCCCCGCGATCTCGAGGAACGCCTGAAGATGCGGCTGCTGCAGGTGGCGGTCGATATGCTCGCGCTGCTCCCAGCTCTCCACCGACACGAAATACCCGGGCTCCGTAATGCTCTCATGCATGTCATAGGCGAGACAGCCATGTTCGCGACGTGTCGCGGCGATACAGTCCTGCGCCGCAGCGACAAAGGCTGCGCGGGTTTCCGGGCGGATGCGCGCCCGCGCAATGACGATAACCGGATCCGACATACCGCGTTCTCCTCTCGTGCCTGAGGGCGCTTCACCCGCCCAGAGAGAATACGCACGTTTCGGCGGGCTGGATGCAGCCGCCGCGCCCTCTGCAGCAGAATGGTGCAGAGGGTCCGGATGCGTGGGATGTGTTTGCGAAGGCGAGGAGCCAGATTTCGCCACCCTTACCGGGGCAGCGCCTTCACCTCGGTGTCGAACTTCTTCAGCAGGCGCGAGCGCTCGGCCGGACTGCCCCAGCGCGGCGTATCGTAGTCGATCAGCTTGATCTCCGAGAATTTTGGCGCGTCGGGAGAGAGTTCGGCGTTCCTGTTCGACGGGATCGAGTTGATCTTGAGCTTGGCATTGATGTTCTGCGCCTCGGGCGAGAGCGTGAAATCGATGAAACGGCGCGCCGCCTCGGCATTCCTGCCGCCCTTGATGATCGAAACCGAGCCGGTCTCGTAGCCCGTGCCTTCGCAGGGCGCGACGGTCTTGATCGGCGCCCCTTGCAGCTTCTGCGTCAGCATGTCGTGGATGAAGGCGATGCCGATCACCGTCTCGCCCAGCGCCGTCGCCTTGACCGGCGCGATGCCGGACTTGGTGTACTGATTGATGTTCTTGTGCAGGGCCTTGAGATAGTCGAAGCCCTTCTCCTCGCCGAGGCGCTGCACGGTGGTCGCGAGGAAGACGTAAGCCGTGCCGGACGAGCTCGGGTCGGCAATCTGGACCTCGTCGCGATAGGTCGGATCGAGCAGGTCTGCCCAGCATTTCGGCTCGGGCAGGCCCTTCTTCTTCAGCATCTCGGTGTTGTAGCCGACGCCAAGCGCGCCGAGATAAATGCCGGAGGTGCGGAATTTCGACTGCTCGGCATGGCGCTGCGCCCAGTCATGCAGCTCGGCGAGCTTGGGCGAACGATACTCGTCGAGCAGCCCCTCCTCCGCGGCCTGCAGATGCGGCTCACCGGGGCCGCCCCACCAGACATCGCCACGCGGATTGGAGGCTTCCGCCTTGACCTGCGCATAGACCTCGCCCGTGCTCTTGCGCACCATCGAGACCTTGATGCCGGTGGCGCGCTCGAACATCGTCGCGCCCTCACGACACTGCTCTTCGAGAATCGAGCAATAGACCGTGACCTGCCCCTGCGCCGCGGCAGGCTGATAGGAGGCCAGAAGCGCAGCACTGGCGAGCCAGAACGACGCCTGGCGAGCGAAACGGAAACCGGACACGAGCTCTCTCCCTGGCAAACTTGTCTGCCTGACAAATTCATTTGCCGACGAAGAAAGGATGCGCGAGCGGGCTAGTCAATACGGAAGCGGCGCGCGCCCATGCGGTCCACTGCCCAGGGCGCCACTCAATCGCTCAGAACAGGAAATAGCGCTGCGCCAGCGGCAGCTCGCTGGCAGGTTCGCAAACCAGCAACTCGCCATCCGCCACCACCGCATAGGTTTCCGGATCAATCCGGATGTCGGGCGTCGCGTCGTTGTGGATCATGCTCTTCTTGGAGATGCCGCCACGCGTGTTCTCGACCGCGACCATCTCCTTGTCCGTACCGAGGCGGGACTTGAGGCCATTCGCCAGCGCGGCCTGCGAGACGAAGACCAGCGATGTCGTGGTCACGGCCTTGCCGAAGGCGCCGAACATCGGGCGGTAATGCACCGGCTGCGGCGTCGGAATCGAGGCGTTGGGATCGCCCATGGGCGCCGCCGCGATCATGCCACCCTTGAGGACGAGATCGGGCTTGGCGCCGAAGAAGGCCGGCGACCAGAGCACGAGATCGGCTAGCTTGCCGATCTCGATCGAGCCGATATGGCGCGAGATGCCATGCGCGATCGCCGGATTGATCGTGTATTTCGCGACATAGCGCTTGGCGCGGAAATTATCGGCGCCGGTGCCGGCGTCCTGTGGCAGCGGACCGCGCTGCACCTTCATCTTGTGCGCGGTCTGCCAGGTCCGGGTCACGACCTCGCCGATGCGCCCCATGGCCTGGCTATCCGAGGACATCATCGAGAGCGCGCCGAGATCGTGCAGGATGTCCTCGGCCGCGATCGTCTCCTTGCGGATGCGGCTTTCGGCGAAGGCGAGATCCTCAGGGATAGAGGGCGAGAGGTGATGGCAGACCATGAGCATGTCGAGATGCTCGTCGAGCGTGTTGACCGTGAAGGGCCGCGTCGGGTTGGTCGAGGACGGCAACACATTGGGGAGGCCCGCCACCTTCATGATGTMGGGCGCGTGGCCGCCGCCGGCCCCCTCGGTGTGGAAGGCGTGGATGGTGCGGCCTTTGAAGGCTGCGATCGTGTCCTCGACGAACCCGCTCTCGTTCAGCGTGTCGGTGTGGATCATCACCTGGATGTCGTAGTCGTCGGCGACGGAGAGGCAGTTGTCGATCGCGGCCGGTGTCGTACCCCAGTCTTCATGCAGTTTCAGCGCGCAGGCGCCGGCCTCGATCATCTCGGTCAACGCGCCCGGCAGCGCGGCATTGCCCTTGCCTGCAAAGGCGAGGTTCATCGGGAAGGCGTCGGCTGCCCTGATCATCTGGCCGAGATGCCAGGGGCCGGGCGTGCAGGTCGTCGCGAGCGTGCCATGGGCCGGGCCGGTGCCGCCGCCCAGCATCGTGGTGAGGCCGCTCATCAGCGCGTCCTCGATCTGCTGCGGACAGATATAGTGGATATGACTGTCGAAGCCGCCGGCAGTGATGATCTTGCCTTCGCCGGCGATGACCTCGGTTCCGGGGCCGACGATGATGGTCTCGGACGGGTTGAAGTTTCCGAACCCGTTCTGGATATCTGGATTGCCGGCCTTGCCGATGGCGCAGATGCGCCCGGCACGGATACCGATATCGGCCTTGACGATGCCCCAATGGTCGAGGATCAGCGCGTTGGTGATGACGGTATCGACCGCACCAGCGGCATTGCTGACCTGGCTCTGGCCCATGCCGTCGCGGATGACCTTACCGCCGCCGAACTTCACCTCCTCGCCATAGGTGGTGAAATCCTTCTCGACCTTGATGACGAGTTCGGTATCGCCGAGGCGCACCGTATCGCCGGTCGTCGGGCCGAACATGGCGGCATAGGCATTGCGCGGAAAGGGAAAGGGCATCTCGAAGTCCCTGGTCGGTTCTTGCGACGTGTTAGCAATTCTCAGGCCGATGCATCCGGCTCCGATTTGGGCTGCCGGTCCTCAGCGCGCCGCTTCGTCTTGGCCTTCGCACCCGCGGGCTTGCGGCGGCGGGTAGCGCGCAGGCTCTCCTCCTGCAGCATCTCGAGCTGGACCTGCTGGATCTCGGCCAGGCGCTGCCATTGCCGGGTGATCAGATGGTCGATCTTCTCGTGCAGATGGCGGATCTCGAGTTCGGCCTTGAGGTTGACCTGATAGTCGTTGAACGAGCGCAGACGGTCCTTCTGCTCCTGCCGCTTCTGGCTCATCATGATGATCGGAGCCTKGATCGCCGCGATGCAGGAGAGGACGAGGTTCAGCAGGATGAAGGGATAGGGGTCGAAGGCCTTGTCCATCCCTTCCACGACATTGATCATCATCCAGATCGCCAGCACGACGCCAAAGCTGATCAGGAAGGCCCAGGAGCCGCCGAAGCCGGCGAGACCGTCGGAGAGGCGCTGCCCTACCGTGCGATGCTCCTCGAAATCGTCCTCGACATTCGCCGCGATGGTGTCCTGCTTGGCGATGCTTTCGACGACTTCACGGTCGAGCTCCGTGTACTCGCCATGCTCCTCACGCAGGATTTCCTCGACATAGCGCGTGCGGTAGCGCGCGAGCTCCGCCTTGCTGATCAGGCTCTGCTCGGTAAGCTGCGGGAAGTCGGACTGGATGCGCTCGGCCAGGGAAGGACGCAGCGTGGCAAGCGGGACAAGGTTCTTGCGGCTGGTCTCGACACCCGAAATGGCGCAGGTCCCGCGCTTCTTTCCGTTCGCGGCCAGTTGTTGTGACGATTTCTCTGCGATCGCGGTCATCGGCACTCTCACCCCGCACCGGCATCGGTCTCGCTAGAGCTTACCCATGATCTCCTGCCGGAAGCCATAGACCTCGCGCTTGCCGCCGAGCGCTACGAGCCTGACCTCGCGGGTCTGGCCGGGCTCGAAGCGCACAGCCGTTCCCGCCGGAATATCGAGCCGAAAGCCCCTCGCCTTCTCGCGTTCGAAGGAGAGCGCGGGATTCGCCTCGAAGAAATGATAGTGGGAGCCGATCTGGATCGGCCGGTMACCGGTATTGGCAACCGCGAGCATCAGGCTCTCGCGACCTTCATTGAGAATGAGGTCGCCGGGTAGCGTCGTCACTTCGCCGGGCTTCAGGCGCCCGGCCGAGCCGCGGATCGGCTCATGCACGGTGACGAGCTTGGTCCCGTCTGGAAAGGTCGCCTCGACCTGCACGTCATGGATCAGCTCGGCGATGCCGTCCATGACCTGGTCGGCCGAGATCACATGCGCGCCTGCCTCCATCAGCTCGGCGACAGAACGACCGTCGCGCGCACCCTCGACCACGAAATCGGTGATGAGCGCAACGGCCTCCGGATAGTTGAGCTTGACGCCGCGCTCCAGCCTTCGCCGCGCCACCATGGCAGCCATGGCGACGAGCAGCTTGTCCTTTTCGCGCGGCGTCAGGTTCATGCCTTTTCCTTCTCGTCTTCCTCGTCCTCTTCGGACTCGTCTTCCGAGGTCTCGACCTCTTCGTCGTCCTCGTCTTCCGCCTCGTCCTCATCGAGGTCGAGATCGGCGTATTCATAGGCGAAGACGATCTCGCTGGTGGCGGGATCGAAGCTGCTCGTGGTGGATTCCTCGAAGGCCTCGATCAGCATCTCGGCATCATCAGGCCCGTCGACGTCGAAGCGACGCGTGACGGTTTCCCCCTCGTCGGCGAGGGCGAGCTCGACCGCCCAGCCCCGCGAGCCGGTGTCATAAATGCATTTCAGGCCTTGGATCGCCAGCATGGTGCTCTCCTCACGTGGACCATGTGCGCGGCAGCGCACGCCCCGTGACATGCCGAAGCAGCATGACGAGGGCGCGACGGAGCGCCTGGGCATCGCGGGAGAGAAGGCGAATGACGAGAAGGCCGGAGACGAGCCCGGCCCCGGCCTCGACGCTGACACAGGCGGGATCCTCGGCAAGCAGCGCACGAAGCTCATCGAGCCTGGCAGGATGCTCCGGGCCGGCGGCGATCACGGTTGCGACGGCCCGCGCCCCGGCGGCAATGGCAGGCCGCTCCAGCGTGGCGGCGACCGCGCCGTCAAGGCGAAGCTCGTCGGCGAAAATCAGGCGGCCGTCGCGGCGGATGCGCCAGCGATCGTGAATGGCACCGCGCTGCATCGTCTCGCCCATGGCGATGCGGCCGAAGACGATCGATTCACAGGCGACGAGGCGGGCGTCGGTGGCGAGGTCAATCGTCAGATTCCGGGCGAGGCGAGCGCCCGAAAACAGGATGCTCTCCTGCGGCAGCCAGGCGAGGCTCGCCCCGGCAGCAACCGAGAGATGGGTCTCGACCCGCGTGTCAGCGCCCTGGCTGCGATAAATCTTCTCGGCCGCCTGCGTGGTGATGACCGCCTCGGCCTGCGCCTCGATGACGGCATCGACCCGCATCGCGTCGCCACCGGCCATGCCGCCGCCGGTGTTGATCAGCACGGCCTCGCAGGTTGAGGCGAAGGTGTCGGGGAAGCGGGCGCGGTAGCCGCCGGACTCGGCGAGCTCGAGCCGGCGCGTCACTTCGCCGACCCTGGCGAAACGCAGGCGCACGCCGCCATTGGCCCGAACATAGGCCGGCAACAGCGGATCGGCAGAGGCCGGAAGCGGCGGCGCGAACATCGAAGGCCCTGGCGCGAATGAACCTTCAGCCATTCTCCGCCTGCGGCCTCGCCGGGCAAGAGGTGGCGCCGTCAGCGCCGCCCAAATTTCAGGCAGGCGCTGCCCGTTCCACGGGCGCCGCTTCAGCCGGGGCCGGTCTCGATCAGGAAGCGCATCACCTCGCCGCGCGTCGGCGCGCCGGCGCGACCGCCAAAGCGCGTGCATTTGATCGCAGCGGCCGCCGAGGCGAAGCGGATGGCGCTGCGCTCGTCCTGTTCCTCGGCCAGCGCCAGCGCAAAAGCCCCATGCCAGACATCCCCTGCGCCAAGCGTGTCGACGGTCTCGACCGCGAAGGCCGGCAGATGCGCGACTTCGCCATTTTCGATGAAGAGCACCCCTTCCTTGCCGAGCGTGACGGCAAGCCAGGTCGCTGCACCCTGCCCGACCCGGGCGAGGCCAAGGCGCGGATCCTCCTCCCCCGAAACCTCACGCAAGGCCTGGGCGCTGAAGGCGACATGGCTTGCGGTCGCCACGAGATCGGGATGAGGCGGCCTACGGTCGCCATCGAGCAGGCCCGGAATACCGGCCTGGCGCGCAAGCCTCAGCGCCGCGAGCGCTCCTTCGCCCCAGCGCGTATCGGCGAGCACCGCCTTCGCCCCATCCGGCAGGGTTTTCGGGAGCCACTCGGCGCTCTCCGGCATCGCCGGATCGGAATAGGAGACGACCATGCGTTCGCCAGCGGCATCGACAAGAATGGCTGAAACCGGTGAGCGCAACCCCACGGCGCGCAAGGCAAAGCGGGTATTGACGCCCTCGTCTGCGAGCTCAGCCACGATCTCGTCGCCGACACGATCGTCCGCGAGCCGGGTCGCCAGCCAGGATTGACCGCCAAGCCGCGCGATGGCGACCGCGGCATTGCCGGCGCAGCCGCCACCGACCACCGCCAGATCGCGTGAGCGATATTTCTCGCCACGCGTCGGCATGGTCTCGACGCTGTAGACATAGTCGAGGGTTGCGATGCCGAGACTGAAGACGCCGGCCATGGATTTCAACCGCTGAAGCGATATTCGCTGACCTGCCGGTAGACCTCGCCGGGGCGCAGCACGGTCGTGGGAAAATGCGGCAGATTGGGTGAGTCCGGCACGTGCTGGGGTTCCAGCGCGATGCCGGCATTCGGACCATAGGGCTGGCCATCGAGCCCCGCCACGGCAGTGTTGAGCTTGAAGCCGTCATAGACCTGGAGCGCCGGCTCCGTCGTCCAGAGTTGCATCGCGAGCCCACTGCGCAACGAGCGCAAGATCGCGGCATGGGCGAGCGTCAGCCCGGCGAGCGCGCTCGGCTCACACTGGTCGCGGAGGAGGACATAGTCGTGATCGAACCAGAAGCGCGTGCCGTCGGGGTTTGCGAAGCGGACCGCGCGCGGCTTGCGAAAATCGAAGGGCGTGCCGGCAACCGGAACGAGCGATCCGTCCGGGATCAGGTCGGCATCGACCGGCGTCATCAGATTGGCGCGGACCTCGAGCTCGTGGTCGAGAATGTCGGGACCATCATCGAGCTTGAAATAGGAGTGATGCGCGAGATTGACGATCGTCGGCGCATCGGTGGTGGCGGTGAGTTCGATGCGCAGCGTTGCTGCCCCGACAAGGCTGTAGCGGCACCAGAGATTCAGCGCACCGGGATAGCCGGCATCACCGTCAGGCGAGACCAGGGCCAGCGTCACGCTTGCCGCGTCATGATGCAGGATCGTCCAGGGCCGCTTGCCAAAGCCCTGCCCGCCACCATGCAGCGAATGCCGGCCGTTCTCGTTCAGAGGCAACTGATAGGTCTTGCCGTCGAGCGTGAAGCGCCCGCCGCCAATGCGGTTGGCGAAGCGTCCGGCGATCGCGCCCATATGCGAGGCGTGCTGGGGATAATCGGCGGGATCGGCGAGCCCGAGTACGACACGCTGCGGCTGGCCGCTCGTCAGCGGCACGCGCAGATCGCGCAGCGTCGCGCCCCAGTCCATGACACGCGCCTCGGCCCCACCGGGCGAGCGAAGCACGATGTCGTGGATCGGCGTGCCGTCCGAAAGGGTCGCGGCGATAGCAGGCTTGGTCATGGGCATCACACCACCAGCAAGGAAACGCGGCCGAAGCCGCGCCCTCTCGTGCCCGATTTCATCGCCGTGCTCAACGGTCACACGCATGGGTCTGGCGCTTGGGCCCGGCGTTTGAGCCCGGCGCCTCGGCCCTCACCAAACCCCGGTATTCGGCATGCTCGCCCACGGCTCGGCCGGCGCCTTGGCGGGCCCCTTCTGCAGGATCTCGATCGAGATGTTGTCGGGAGAGCGGACGAAAGCCATGTTTCCGTCGCGCGGAGGGCGGTTGATCGTGACGCCCGCCTTCATCAGCTTGTCGCAGGTCGCGTAGATATCGTCGACCTCATAGGCGAGGTGACCGAAATTGCGGCCGCCGGTATAGACTTCCGGATCCCAGTTATAGGTCAGCTCCAGCGTGGGGCGGCCACGGCTGCCTTCGGCGCCCTTGGCGTCGGCGGCGTCATCCGGCGCAGCCAGGAAGACCAGCGTGAAGCGTCCCTTCTCATTTTCGATGCGGCGGGTTTCGACAAGGCCGAACATGTTCACGTAGAAATCGAGTGACGCGTCGAGATCGGTGACACGCACCATGGTGTGGAGATATCGCATGCTTGGGGCTCCCCTTGTTCGGCCGGGTTGATCTCGCTCCTAAATCGGGCCAGACGCTCTGCTTTCCAAGAGGCGGCGCGCGAGGCGGGCCATGACGAGAACGCAAGACGTGGACACGAAACGCCCCGACGCCGCGACAATTTCCAGCATCAAGCAGCGTGCTGCCTTGCTGTCGGTGATKGCGACGCTCCTGCTGACCGGAGCCAAGGGCATCGCTGCGATCCTCTCCGGCTCGCTCGCCCTGCTGACCGATGCCTTGCAGGGGCTGATCGATATCGGCTCGACTCTGTTCACCTGGTTCGCGGTGCGGGCGGCCGACAAGCCGGCCGACGCGGAGCACCATTACGGCCATGGCAAGGTCGAGGCGTTGGCGGCGCTGGTCGAGACCGCGATCCTCTTTACGCTGGCCGGAGCTATCCTCTGGGAGGCGATCAGCCGGCTGTGGAGCGGTACGGTCGACGCCGTTACCGTCATGCCCATCGTGCTTGGCGTCATCCTCTTTTCCATGATCGTCGACGCGATCCGCTGGCACTCGCTGCGCAAGGTCGCGGCGGAAACGGGCAGCGAGGCACTGGCAGCCGAGGCGACGCATTTTTCGGCGGATTTCGTCGGCTCGGCCCTGGTTCTCGTCGGCCTCATCGCCGCCTGGTTCGGCTTTGGGCGGGCCGACACGATCGCCGCCTTCGCGATCGCAGCCTTCATGGCCTATTCCGCCTTCAAGCTCGGGCGCCGCACGATCAATACATTGCTCGACGCTGCCCCCGCCGGGCTGAGCGAGCGCCTGACCGCCGCAGCCGGGGCTGTGCCCGGCGTCGTCGCCGTGGAATGGCTGAAGGTTCGGCCTTCGGGCGGCCAGACCCATGGCGAGATCGGAATTCGCGTCTCGCGGACGCTCCCGCTCGACCGTGTCGTCGCCATCAAGGACGCGCTCGTGCTGGCGTTGCGCGAGGTCGAGCCAGGGGCCGAGATCACCGTCACCGCCAACCCGATCCAGGTCGATGATGAGACCGCGCTCGAGCGGGTTCTGCTGATCGCGCTCAAGCTCAAGATCCCGGTGCACCACGTCACCGTGCACAGCATCGGCGACCGACTCTCGGTCAGCCTCGATATGGAGGTCGATTCCCGGCTGCCGCTCGGCGAGGCGCATGAGATCGCGACCCGGCTCGAGACCGCGATCCGCGCCGAGTTCGGCGGCGAGACAGAGGTCGAGACCCATATCGAGCCCATGGAAACCGGCACGCCGCCGGGCCACAATGCCGCATGGGACGCGGTGGAGGATATCGGCAAGGCGCTTGCCAAGGAGGCCGCGGGACTCGACGGCCCGATCCACGACATCCACAGCGTCCGCGTGCGCCAGACCCCGAACGGTCTCGTGGTGAATTATCACTGCCGTGTCGATCCGGCGCTCGACGTCGCGGCGGTCCATGCCGCGGTCGACGCGATCGAGCGCGCCGTCCGGATCGCGCGCCCGCAGGTCTGCCGGCTGGTCAGCCATGCCGAGCCTGCGCATCTGCGCCAGCCTGCCTGATCAGCGCGCACGGACTTTCAGCGGAAGGGGGCTCGGGCTACAGACAAGGCTCAGATGTCGTTTTCGCCAGGGTTGTCCATGCGCGCCGAAGATACCCCCCTGATCCGTCTCGAGGATTATCGTCCCTCCGACTGGCTGATCGATACGGTCGATCTCGACTTCGTTCTCGATGCGCATGAAACGAAGGTGCGGGCCCAGCTTGGCCTCAGGCCGAATCCGGCCGGGCAGCCGGGATCGGCGCTGGTCCTCGACGGGGACGAGCTGACGCTGGTCTCGCTCAAGCTCGATGGAACCACGCTGGATGCTGCGGCCTACAGCGCCACGCCGCAGGGACTGACCGTGCTCGCGCCACCGCAGCGCGGCTTAACCCTCACCATCGAGACGGTGCTGAACCCCTCGGCCAATACCAAGCTGATGGGGCTCTATCGCTCGTCCAACGTCTACTGCACCCAGTGCGAGGCGGATGGCTTCCGCCGGATCACCTATTTCCTCGACCGCCCCGACGTGATGTCGGTCTACACCGTGCGCCTGGAGGCGAAGAAGGCCGAGGCTCCGGTCCTGCTCTCGAACGGCAACCGGGTCGCGACCGGGGATGTCGCCGGCACCGACCGGCATTTCGCGGTCTGGCACGACCCTCATCCCAAGCCCGCCTATCTGTTTGCCCTGGTCGGCGGCACGCTCGACCATGTTCGCGAGGACTATGTCACCGCCGATGGCCGCAAGGTCGAGCTCGCCGTCTATGTCGAGCCCGGCAAGAGCAGCCGCGCCGGCTGGGCGCTGGACTCGCTGGTGCGCTGCATGCGCTGGGACGAACGCGTCTTCGGCCGGAACTATGATCTCGACGTGTTCAACGTCGTCGCCGTGTCGGATTTCAACATGGGCGCGATGGAGAACAAGGGCCTCAACATCTTCAACGACAAATATGTGCTGGCCGATCCGCAAACCGCCAGCGATGGCGATTATGCCAGCATCGAGGCGATCATCGCGCACGAGTATTTTCACAACTGGACCGGCAACCGGATCACCTGCCGCGATTGGTTTCAGCTGTGCCTGAAGGAAGGCCTCACGGTCTTCCGCGACCAGGAATTCTCCTCCGACGAGCGCTCCCGCCCGGTGAAGCGCATCGCCGATGTGCGGACCCTGCGCGCAACCCAGTTCTCCGAGGATGCGGGGCCCCTCGCCCACCCCGTCAGGCCGCGCGCCTACAAGGAAATCAACAACTTCTACACGCCGACCGTCTATGAGAAGGGCGCGGAGGTGATCCGCATGCTCAAGGTCCTGATCGGCGACGAGGCCTTCAAGCGCGGCATGGATCTGTATTTCGAGCGCTGCGATGGCACCGCCGCGACGATCGAGGAATTCCTGGCCTGTTTCGCCGAGAGCTCGGGCCAGGATCTCAGCCATTTCGCGCGCTGGTACGAACAGGCGGGCACCCCAACGATCGTCGCCTCCGGCCGCTACGATGCTGCCGCAAGGAGCTATACGCTCGATCTCGCCCAGAGCACGCCGCCGACCCCCGGCCAGCCCCAGAAAGCGCCGGTGGCGCTGCCGATCGCGCTCGGCCTCGTCGGCAAGGCCGGCGACCTGCCGCTCCACAGCAACTCGAATGCCTATGCGGGCGACGGGCTAATCGTGCTCGACCAACCGTCGCTGTCAGTGACCTTCACGGGCCTGGACGAGGCGCCGATCCCGTCCTTGCTGCGCGGCTTTTCGGCCCCGGCGCGGCTGGAGCTCGATCTTGCCGATGCCGATCTGCTGCGCCTGTTCTCTGCGGACAGCGATTCCTTCAATCGCTGGCAAGCGCTCCAAACGGTCGCGACGCGCGCGTTGACCAGCGCCGGGCGCGGAGCTCTCAGCGCCGCCGGGCTTGCCGACAAGGCCACGGAACTCGCCGGAGCGCTCGACGCCTTCCTGCGCGATCATGCGCTTGCCGACCCTGCCTTTGCCGCCCAGGTGCTGCGCCTGCCCGCCGCCGCCGATATCGCCCGCGAGATCGGTCGGGATGTCGATCCCGACCGGATCCATGCGGCCCACCGCGCGCTCTCGGCACAGATCGGCAAGACACTGGCCGACAGGCTTTCGAGCCTGCGCGACGCGCTTGACGATAAGAGCCTCTATTCGCCGGATGCCACGGCAGCCGGGCGAAGGGCGCTGCGCAACGAAGCGCTGGGACTGCTCGCCATCGGCGCCCCCGAGACCAGCGCGCGCCTCGCAGACACCCAGTTCAGCGCCGCCGACAACCTGACCGACCGGCTTGCGGCACTCGCCGCCATGACGCTGATCCCGGGCGAGGCTCGCGAAGCCCTGATCCGGCGCTTCGCAGAGCGCTATGCGGCTGAGCCGCTCGCGCTCGACAAATGGCTGATGGCGCAGGCTCTGATCGCCGAGCCCGGCACGCTCGGCCGCGTCAAGGACCTGATGCGGCACCCGACCTTCTCGCTCGGCAACCCGAACCGCGTCCGCTCGCTCATCGGCGGGTTTGCCGCCAACCTGACGCAGTTCAACCGACCCGATGGCGCCGGCTATGATTTCGTGGCGGATATCGTGATCGCGCTCGATCGGACCAATCCCCAGATCGCCTCGCGCCTGCTCGGTTCCTTCAAGACCTGGCGCACGCTGGAGCCGGGCCGTCGCGGCCTCGCTCAGGCGGCCCTCACCATGGTGTCGCGCACCCCCAATCTGTCGCGGGACGTCGCCGATATCGCAGAGCGCGCACTCGCCTGAGAGGCGGGGCGCGCACCGCCTGTCCAGTTCGTTAACGATTTATTACCCGCACAAGATTCATTCTATGAATTACTACAACCATAGGGTGAATTCTGAGCCCCTGATTCAACTCAAAGCTAGACAAACCGATTCGGTCGGATTCAACTGGCGGTGATTCGAGGGGATGCGGCACGTCTCCCGATCTTACTGACGGTACTGTTATCCGAAGGGGGAACGGGCATGGCGCGTGCGAACGCGACCTGCGCGGCAACGCGCGCAGGCACGATTCTGGGTGTCGCAAGATCGCTGACTCATCCGCTCTACCAGCGGTTTGAGAAGGCTGAGCCGACCTTTCGCAAAGTCATTCCTGCCCTCGTCCTCGGCTTTTTTGTCCTGTTCGGTGCCGGCGCCTATATCCAGACCTCCGCGATGCGTGACGATGCATTGTCGGATGCGATATCTGATCTCGACCTCGTCGCGTCATTGATCGCGCGAGAACTCGACATCGCGACAAAGATCGATGCGGCACCTGCAACTGTTCTTGCCGCACTTGCGACCAAGCACCTGTCCTCACATGGCCGCCTCGTCCATGTCAGCGATGCCAGCGGTCAGGTCATCGCCAGCGAGCCGGTGATTGGACAGGCCCGGCGCACGCTGGTCGATTTCCTTGGCCAGACCCAGCCGCTGACCGTGTTCGGCGACCGGGCCGGCGTCATGAAGATCGTCCTCCCAGGCGGCCTTGAGACCTTCGCGACCGTCCGCAACCTCGCCGCCCCGCTCGGCCAGGTTGCGGTCTTGCAACCCGCGTCGCGGGTGCTGTCGCTCTGGAATGAGCGCAGTCGCGCGCTCACCATCCTGTTCGGCTCGGCCGCGCTGGTCCTTTCTGCCCTTACCGTCGCCTTCCTGATGCAGTCGAAGCGCGCCCGCGCCGCCGACGAGGACTGCGACTGCGTGCGCGAACGTATCGATACCGCGCTCAACCGCGGCCATTGCGGCCTCTGGGACTGGGACCTCGCGCGCGGCCGCATCTACTGGTCGGACTCGATGTATGCGATGCTCGGCTATGACCGCGCCGGCGACTTCATGTCCTTTGGCGAAGTCAATGCCTTCATCCATCCGGCCGATGTCGATCTCTACGCGCTCGCCGACGCGATCAGCCGCGGCGAGGCCGACCATCTCGACCAGGAATTCCGGGTTCGCGACGTCAATGGCGGCTGGGTCTGGCTCAAGGCCCGCGCCGAGCTGGTCACCGACCGGCGCACCCATTCGCAGCACCTCGTCGGCATCGCAGTCGACATCTCCGAGCAACGCCGCATGGCCGAGCAGACCGCGACAGCCGATGCCCGCCTGCGCGATGCCGTCGAGGCCATCTCGGAAGCCTTCGTGCTCTGGGACGCGGATAATCGTCTCGTGCTCTGCAACGCCAAATACCAGCAGTTGCACCAGCTTTCCGCCGAAGCCGTCCATCGGGGCGTGAGCCACGAAGAGGTGATGAGCCTCAGCGCCCAGCCCAATATCGACCGCGAGCCGACCCGCCACTCCCGCGAGAACGGCACCTCCTACGAGGCGCGCCTCTCCGATGGCCGCTGGCTCCAGATCAACGGACGCCGCACGAAGGATGGCGGCTCGGTTTCGGTCGGCACCGACATCACCACGCTGAAGCAGCAGGAAGAGCGGCTCACCCAGTCCGAGCATGAACTCCTGATGCATGTCACCAATCTCAAGGCCTCACGCCAGAAGCTCGAGGCGCAGGCTCAGCAACTCGCCGATCTCGCCGAGCGCTATCTCGAGCAGAAGGCTGCCGCCGAAACCGCCAACCGCGCCAAGTCGGAATTCCTGGCGAATATGAGCCACGAGCTGCGCACGCCGCTCAACGCCATCATCGGCTTCTCCGAGATCATGGAGAACGGGATGTTCGGTGCCCTCGGCAGCGAACGCTATGTCGAGTATGTCCGCGACATCCGCACCAGCGGCGGCTATCTGCTCAGCGTGATCAACGACATCCTCGACATGTCGCGGCTGGAATCCGGCAAGCGCCGGTTGGAAGCCTCCGATGTCGCGGTCGACCTCGTCGTGGCCGAGGCCGTGCATGAGGCCCAGGACCAGATCGCGCGCAAGGACCTCACCCTGACCGTCGAGGGGGCCAAGAACCTGCACCTCGTCGCCGATCCGCATGCGCTCTACCAGATTCTCCAGAACCTGCTCGACAACGCGATCAAGTTCACCCCCACCGGCGGGCGCGTCGCCATCCGCACGCGGCAGGTGCCGGACGCGCTCAACATCTATGTCGAGGATACCGGCATCGGCATCCCGAAGGAGAAGATCGACCGTATCGGCCGGCCCTTCGAGCAGGTCGAGGGCGAGCTCATCCGCAGCCATGGCGGCTCCGGCCTCGGTCTCGCCATCGCCCGGTCCCTGACGGAGCTCCATGGCGGCTCGCTGCGCCTGCGCTCGACCAGCGGCGCTGGCACGATCGTGATGGTGCATCTGCCCCTGAACGGGGGCGCCGGGCGGATCAACGCCCAGGCTGCGTAAGGCTCCCTCAGCCCTGACGGGCTGCGCCCAGCACCCGCTTGAAGATTCCGCGCACGGCGCTCCGCGTTTCGTCCAGTTCTGCGCGCAGCACCTTGGCATCCGGCCGGCCAACGGCCGTCGCGATCCGGCGCAGCACACGCTCCGGCACCGCCTTCGGATCGAAGGCCTCCTCAACGGTGAAGCGCTGCCAGAGCTGCACGTCGCCAATCAGACGGTGCGCCTCCACGAGAACCGAGGCATCTGCTTGCGCCAGCAGCCCGGCTTCGCGCGCAGCGACGAAGACCGACGCGGTATCGCGTACCAGAAGCCCGGGATGAGCGCTGGCGTGAGCCAGGATCAGGAACTGCGCCAGGAAATCCAGATCCGTCAGCCCGCCCGCAGCAAGCTTGAGATCCCATGGATCGCTTTCACCCTTCTCCCTGGCGATCAGCGCCCGCATATCGGCAACCGCCGCAGCGACTTTGGCCGGCTCGCGCCTGCGGCCCAGGATGGCCGCGATCGCCGCTTCAGTGCGGCGCGCGAGCCCAGCATCGCCGGTGATGACGCGGGCACGCGTCAGCGCCATCTCCTCCCAGATCTCGGCTTCGCCGCCGTGATAGGCCTCGAAGCCGGCGAACTGGGTTGCGGCCGGGCTCTTGTTGCCGGAGGGCCGCAGCCGCATGTCGACCTGGTAGAGCGTGCCACGCCGCGTCGGCACCGTCAGGGCCGCAACGAGGCGCTGCGTGAACCGGATATGCCAGGTCACCGGATCGAGCGATTTGCGCCCGGTGCTGACCTCAGATGCAGCAGGTCGGTCATAGAGCAGGATCAGGTCGAGATCGGAGGACGGCGTCAGCTCGCCCGCCCCGAGCCGGCCGAGCCCGAGGACCACCGTCTCCGCCCCCTCGACCACGCCATGGTCTTCTGCGAAGGCCGTCTTGGTGTCGTCGAAGGCGACGCACAGGCAGGCATCGGCCACCGCGCAATAGGCCTGACCGGCCTGCTGGGCGGCATAGACGCCCGAAAGCAGCCGCGCCCCGACGAGGAAGTTCTCCTKCCGGGCCGCGTCGCGCAGTCGATCGAGCCCGTCCTCCACGCTGGGCGGCGGCGTCCCGACAGCGGCGCGAATGCGCCGCGCGACCGCCTCGCCATCGAGCACGGATGAGGTGAAGGCCGGGTCGATCACTCCGTCGAGCACATGCGGGTGCAGGGCGGCGACCTTGGCCAGGCGAGGGGCGCTGCCAAGAATCTCGGCGAAGATCGTCAAGAGCGAGCCATGCGAACGCAGCAGGGTCAGCAGTTCGACAGCCGCCGGCATCCGAACGAAGGCGTTGTCGAGATGGGCGAGTGCACCATCGGGATCGGCCGTGCGGCCCAGCGCCACGAGCAGCGCCGGCGTCAGCTCGGTCAACACCTCACGGGCGCGCGCACTGGTGACGGCAGCACGGCGGCCGAAATGCCAACCGCGCACGGTCTCCGCCACGGTTTTCGGGGCGCGAAAGCCGAGCTTGCCCAGCGTTTCCAACGTATCGGGATCAAGCTCGGTGCCGGTGAAGCTCAATGTGCCTGCCTCGCTCGCCAGGCTCGGACCTTCTTCGAACAGCAGCCCATAATGGCCTTCGACGCGCTTGGCATGAGCCGTCAGCGCCTTGCCGAAAGCGGCCGTCGAGGGATAGCCGCAGAAACGGGCAAAGGCCTCGAGATCGGCCTTCTGCGTCGGCAGCGTCTGCGTCTGCTCGTCATTGCGCATCTGCAGGCGGTGCTCGATCGTGCGCAGGAAGCGATAGGATTCGCCGAGCTCGTCGCGCGCCTGGGGCGTGATCCAGCCTTCGCGGTTCAGTTCGGCCAGCATGTCGAGGGTCCGCGCACCGCGCAAAGCCGGACGCCTGCCGCCGAAGACGAGCTGCTGTGTCTGCACGAAGAACTCGATCTCGCGGATGCCGCCGCGCCCGAGCTTCACGTTATGGCCGGCGACCGCAACGGTCTCGTGGCCCTTCACCGTCTGAATCTGGCGCTTCATCGCATGGATGTCGGCGATCGCGGCGAAGTCGAAATATTTGCGCCAGATGAAGGGGGCGAGATCGCGGATGAAGCGGTGGCCGAGCTCGAGGTCGCCCGCCACGGGACGCGCCTTGATCATCGCCGCCCGTTCCCAGTTCTGACCGACGGTCTCATAGTAGGAATAGGCGGTCGGCAGCGCGACGGCGACATGCGTCGAGCCGGGATCGGGCCGCAGCCTGAGATCGACGCGGAAGACGTAACCGTCCGGGGTCCGCTCCTGGATGATCCGGGCGACCTGTTGCGTCAGCTTGACGAAGAAGCTCGATGGCTCGGCGACGCCCGCGGCCTCGGCCGCTTCGGGATCGAAGAAGACGACGATATCGATGTYGGAGGAGTAATTCAGCTCGCMGGCGCCGTGCTTGCCCAGCGCGAGCACGACGAGGCCTGAGCCCGGGCCTGGATTGGCTGGATCGGCCAGGGTAATCCGCCCGAGGTCGGCCGCCTGCCGCAATGCATGCGCAACCGCCAGCCGCACCGCCATGTCGGCGGTCGCGGTCAAGGCGGCCGTCACCGTCTCGACATCCCAGAGGCCGCCGATATCGGCGAGCGCCACGAGCAGCGCCATGGCCTGGCGAAAGCGCCGCAAGCCCCGCATCAGTTCGCCGGTCTCGCATTCGGCGGCGGCACCCAGAGCTTGGATATCACCGAGCAGGGCGTCCCGCCGCGCTTCCGGCTGCAAGGTCAGGGAGGCGAGCAGCCCTTCGGGATCAAGCCGCATGACCTGCGCGAGAAAAGGCGAATGCGCCAGCAGACCAGCGACGAGTTCGGTCGAACGCGGATAGTCCGCGAAATGGGCGGCGAGAGCCTGGGCGGCCTTCTCGTCCCGCAGGCGATCGATCAGGTCATGCGCGATGAGCGCATCGGCCTTGGCCCGCGCCGGCAGGACGGGCGCGCTCGAAACTCTCTCGCAAAGCTGCCCGTCCATTGCATAACCCCGCCGATCAAGCCGACTGGAGGCCAGCAGGGTTCGCCTGCGCTGTCGAGGCGGGAAGCGCTCCTTCCCCGGCTGTTTCCACAGGCTTGGGCGGAGCTTCCGGCAACAGCATGACAACGCGCAGGCCCGGCGCATTGTCCTCGAGCCTGATCTGGCCGCCATGGAGCCGGACGACGCCGGCCGCGAGCGAGAGGCCGAGCCCGAAGCCGGGCTTGCTGCGGCTCTGATCCAGCCTGACGAAGCGCTCGAGAACGCGACCGCGGTCGGCCTCGGGAATACCTGGCCCATTATCGGTCACGGAGAGCTCGATCTGTTGCCCGACCACCCCGGCGGCAACGCGCACGATGGGGGCGGCCTCCCCGGTCGGCTTGCCATATTTCAGGGCATTGTCGATCAGGTTGGCGAGCGCCTGTCCGATCAGCTCGCGATTGCCCAATACGCGCAGGTCAGGCGTAACCTCGGTGACGATCTCAAGACCCGCCTCTTCCGCCAAGGGTTCGTAGAGCTCGGCGAGCCCCGAAACAACCTCCGAGAGATCCAATTCGGCCATGCTGTCATTGATCCGCCCCGTTTCCAGCCGCGCGATCATCAGCAGCGCATTGAAGACGCGGATCAGATTGTCGGCCTCATCGATGGACGCATCCAGTGCGCCGCGGAGTTCGTCCGGCGACTGGGCGGTCCGGAGCGCCTCCTCCGCCCGGTTGCGCAGACGTGTCAGCGGCGTCTTGAGATCATGCGCGATATTGTCGGAGACCTCCTGCATGCCAGACATCAACTCGCCGATCCGGTCGAGCATGGCATTGAGATTGAGCGCCAGCCGATCCAGCTCGTCGCCGGTACCGGAGATCGCGAGCCGCCCCTTGAGATCCCCCGCCATGATGGTCTGCGCGGTATCGGTCATGTCGTCGATGCGCTTGAGCACGCGCCGCGCCACAAACCAGCTCGCGAAGCAGCCCAGCACGAAGACGAGCAGAAGCGACCAGCCGGCCGCCCGCCGGATCACCACGCCCAGCCGATCCCGTTCCTCGAGGTCCCGGCCGACGAGCAGCCTGAAGCCGGCCGGAAGCACGAAGACCCGGACGATGGCGCGGCTCGGCGAGTCGAGCGCGTCGCTGCTGCGGGAATATTCGATCTCGCTCTCACCCGGCAGGTCGAGAGCGCCCGGCTGCAGTGCCTCGACATTTCCGGCCAGACGCTCGCCGACCGGCGTCGTCACGAGATAAAGCGAAGCGCCCGGCGCGCGCGAACGCCGCTCGATGATATTGACGAGGCGCCTGATGCCACCCAGGCGCTGCTGCTCGGCGAGCCCCTGGATCTCGGCGTCGATCGTCGATCGGATCTGGTCATCCAGCAGCCGCTTGGCATTCCAGGCGACATAGCCGAGCACAAACCCGGCGAAGAGCGCGAAGATGACGAGATAAATCGCGGTCAACTTGAAGGCGGTGGTGCGGAACAGGTTCGGCAGGAAGCGCTGCTTCCTCTTCGGAGCCTGAGACGCACCGGAGCCCGGCGAGACGATGTCAGCGGGTCGTGTCACGAACCATGTATCCCGCGCCGCGAATGGTGTGGATCATCGGATGCTCGAAGCCCTTGTCGACCTTCGAACGCAACCGCGAGACATGCACGTCGATGACGTTGGTCTGCGGATCGAAATGATAGTCCCAGACATTTTCGAGCAGCATCGTGCGCGTCACGACCTGCCCGGCATGCTTCATCAAATACTCGAGCAGGCGGAATTCGCGTGGCTGCAGCGGTATCTCGCTGTCGCCGCGCGTGACCCGGTGGGCCAGCCGGTCGAGCACGAGATCGCCGACGCGATAGGTCGTCGGCTCCGAGGCCGGCGCCGCACGCCGCCGCGACAGCACCTCGACGCGCGCCAGCAGCTCGGAGAAGGCATAAGGTTTCGGCAGATAGTCGTCGCCGCCGGCACGCAAGCCCTTGACGCGGTCATCGACCTGCGCGAGCGCCGACAGGATCAGCGCCGGCGTCGCATCGTTCTGCTCCCTGAGCGAACGGATCAGCGACAGGCCATCGAGGCGCGGCAGCATGCGATCGACCACCAGAACGTCATAGCCGCCCCCCTCCGCCATCGCATAGCCCTGCAGGCCGTCGGCGGCATGATCGGCAACATGCCCAGCCTCGCGAAAGGCCTTGACGAGATAGGCCGCCGCTTCGGCGTCGTCTTCAACGATAAGGAGTCGCATGACGGCAGGTTACCTCAGGAAACTGAAAAACGGCAGGCCGGATGAATACATCCGGCCTGCCGCGTTAAGGCTGGTTTACCTGGCAGGGGCGACTGAAGGCCAGGAAGCCTGCCCAACCTTGTTTAGGCGGCCGGCTGACGGCCGACCTCGAAGCTGACCTCGCGCTCCTTGCCGTCGCGCCACACGGTCAGGGTCGTCTTGGTGCCCGGTGCGAAGACCGCGATCTTCTTGGAGAGATCGCGGGCGTCGGCGACCTTGTCGCCATTGACGGCGATGATCGTGTCACCACGCTTGATGCCTGCCTTGGCGGCGGGACCATTGGCCTGCGCCTCGGCGATCAGGGCGCCATGGGGCTCCTTGAGGCCGATCGCATCGGCGACTTCGGCGGTGACCGGCTGGATCTGGACGCCGATGAAGCCACGGGCCACGGAGCCATCCTTCTTCAGCGAGGCGACGACGCTGTCGACCGTGGCAGCGGGAACGGCAAAGGCGATGCCGACATTGCCGCCCGACGGCGAGTAGATCGCGGTGTTCACGCCGACGACCTCACCCTTCTGGTTGAAGGTCGGGCCACCCGAGTTGCCGCGGTTCACGGCCGCATCGATCTGCAGGAAGTCGTCATAGGGACCAGAGCCGATGTCGCGCCCCTGGGCCGAGACGATGCCCGCGGTCACGGTGCCGCCGAGGCCGAAGGGGTTGCCGACAGCCAGCACCCAGTCGCCGATGCGCGGCTTCGTCTTGGCGAGCTGGACGAAGGGGTAGTTGCCCTCCTCGGTGACCTTCAGCAAGGCGATATCGGTCCGCGGATCGGTGCCGATGACCTTGGCCGCAAGCGTCTTGCCGGAATCGGTGACGAGCTGGACCTCGGTCGCGTTCTGAACGACGTGGTTATTGGTCACGACATAGCCGTCCTGGCTGACGAAGAAGCCCGAACCCTGCGACATGCCCTGACGCGGCTGCGGCTTGCCCTGACGCGGGCCCTGGCCCTGGCCCTGACCCTCTTCACCGAAACGGCGGAGGAAGCGCTCGAGCGGGTGGCCGGGCGGCAGACCTTCGATGCCGCTCTCGCCATCCTCGGCGGAGGCGGCAGCGACGCTGGTCTTGACGCGAACGGAAACGACAGCCGGCTTCACGTGATCGACCATGTCCGCAAAGGACGGGAGCTGGGTCTGGACGCCGGAGAGCTGGATCGGCTGGGCAAAGGCGCTGTGATTCTGCATGAGAGCGCCATCCGCGAGACCAGCGGCAAGACCGATGCCCAGCGTGGCCGCACCGGCGATCAAGGCGCCGCGCTTGAGGATGGACTTGGAAGTGGTAGGGGTCGTCATGGTTTTACCTCTGCGACTGACGGCAGGGGCATTCCCTGCTTGGTGTCGTGACCATGACGGGTGGCGCCTTACCCCGTTTTCGCGCCGAGATGACGTTTTTGTAAGGTTGAGCGGACGGCGCCCCCAGTGCGCTTGACGATTGAGACGGCGCTCCTGTCTCATGGGGGACGATGACTTTGCCGGACTGGCCTTGACGATGCGCGTTCTCACATTCGCGGCGATTGCCGCCCTCGCACTGGGCATCAGTGCCGCCTCCTCGCAAACCATCACGGCCTACCAATCCGGTTTGCGGCTCGCCCAGAAGCGCGGCTACGCGAACGCGGAATGCTACGCGCAGGTGTTTGCACGGCATGCCGTCGTGGTCGAGAAAGCCAGCGGAAACCGAGGTTGGTTTGCTCCCTCGACACCGGCCTACAATGCCGAGCTCCGCCGCCGCTGCGGCGTCGACCGGCTGGCCGATCTCGCGGCCCGCAAGCCCGCCCGCATCGCAGGCCGCAACACCTATGCGGGGCCCCAAACCCAGGGCGGAGCCTACCTTGCGGGCACGAAGATCGCGGCTCAGCGCGGATATTCAGGAGACAAGGCGGCCTGCTTTGCCCGGGTCTTCGCCGAGCACGCGACGTTCAGGCCATCGCCGATCCGTACCGGCTTTGTGGATTGGAGCGCCAACCTGGGCCCTGCCATAACGGGCGAGATGCAGAGTCAGTGCGGCATCTCCATCTGACCTGAGCGTCGGTGTTTGCGGCGGATTTCCCGAAGAGTGTAATCCGCCCTTCGGGCCGATGCCTTAGTTGCCGTCCCGCCTGATCAGCGCATCAACCCGTGCCTGTTCGTCGTCGCTCAGGGGTTTCGTCTGCTGCCCGGCCGACGTCCGCATCAGCCGGCTTCTCCGGCCGAGATAGGCAAGGCCGAAGGCAAGGATCAGGAACGGCGCGACCCACAGCGCAATGGTGCGGATATTGAGGGGAGGACTGAGCAGGACGAAATTGCCGTAACGTGCGACGACGAAATCGCGCACGGCCTCATCCGTATCTCCGGCCACCAGCCGCTCGCGCACGAGGATGCGCAGGTCGCGGGCAAGTGGCGCGTCGGAATCGTCGATCGACTGGTTCTGGCAGACGAGGCAGCGCAGGCCGCCGGAAATCTGGCGCGCCCGCTGCTCGAGCGTGGCGTTCGGCAGGACCTCGTCCGGCTGCACCGCCCTGACCGGGCTGGCGCAGAGCAGGCCGAGCATCAGCAAGGCAAGGACGCGACGCATGCGTTCACTCCGCCGGCTGGATGACGGCGCGCGTCGCGGCACGCCGCGGCACGGCGAGACGGAAGCGCCGGTCGGTCAGCGACAGCGCTCCGCCGAAAGCCATGACGACGGCACCGATCCAGATCAGCAGGATGAGCGGCTTGTCATAGACCCTGACCGCGATTCCGCCGCCCTGCGGCTCGCCAAGGCTGACATAGACCTGGCTGAGGCCGTCGGTCCGAATGCCGGCCTCCGTCGTCGGCATGGCGCGGGCGGTATAGACCCGCTTCATCGCCTCGACGGGTTTCAGCTGTCTGTCGCCGGCAGAAACGCGGAAGCGCGCCACATCCTCGGTAAAGTTGGGGCCCTTGCGCGGCGTGACCGTCTCCAGGACCACGGTATAGCGGCCGCTGGTCAGGCTCTCGCCCGGCTTCAGCACGCCGATCCCCTCCGCGCTCCATGCGGCAGCCGCGATACCGATCACGCTGAGGCCGACGCCGGCATGGGCGAAGGCCGTACCCCAGGCCGAACGCGGCAGGCCGATTGCGCGCGACAGCATCGCCGAGGCGCCGCTCGCCCGCCGCACCACGCGCTCGCCGATATCCCAGGCCGCACCTGCGATGAGGAAGACGCCAAGCCCGATACCAAGCGGCGCCAGGACGGGGCCGCCACGCATGACCGCGACGACCGCAAGCCCGGAGACGATTGCGAGCACGAGAGCAGCCGACATGCGCTGCGCCGCACCGAGCAGGTCACCGCGCTTCCAGGCCAGCGTCTGGCCGATCGGCAGCAGCAGCAGCAGAGGCACGACCACGGGTACGAAGGTGGCGTTGAAGAACGGGGGGCCGACGGAAATCTTGTCGCCCGTCAGCATCTCCAGCACCAGCGGATAGAGCGTACCGATGAAGACGGTCGCGCAGGCGGTCGCGATGAAGAGATTGTTCACGACCAGCGCGCCCTCCCGCGAGATCGGGGCGAAGAGGCCGCCCTGCCGCAGCAGCGGCGCGCGCCAGGCGAAGAGCGCCAGCGAGCCGCCGACGAAGAAGACCAGGATCGCAAGGATGAAGAGGCCGCGCCCGGGATCGCTGGCGAAGGAATGCACCGAGGTCAGGACGCCGGAGCGAACGATGAAGGTACCGAGCAGCGAGAGCGAGAAGGTCAGGATCGCGAGCAGGATCGTCCAGACCTTCAGCGCATCGCGCTTCTCCATCACCACGGTGGAGTGAATCAGCGCGGTGCCGGCCAGCCAGGGCATCAGCGAGGCATTCTCGACCGGGTCCCAGAACCACCAGCCGCCCCAGCCAAGCTCGTAATAGGCCCAGTAGGACCCCATCGCGATGCCGAGCGTCAGGAAGACCCAGGCCAGCAGCGTCCACGGCCTGACAGCGCGCGCCCAGACCGCATCGATGCGCCCGTCGATCAAGGCGGCGACGGCGAAGGCATAGGTGATGGAGAAGCCGACATAGCCGACATAGAGCAGCGGCGGGTGGATCGCGAGGCCGAGATCCTGAAGGATCGGGTTGAGATCCTGGCCCTCGCCCGGCGCCGGATCGAGCCGCCGGAACKGGTTCGAGGTCAGGAGCACGAAAGCCAGGAAGGCGACCGTGACGAAGCCCTGCGCCGCCAGTGTTCCGGCCCTGAGACGCGTCGGCAGAGACCGGCGCGACACGGCGACCAGCGCGCCGAACAGCGTCAGGATCAGCACCCAGAGCAGCATGGAGCCTTCGTGATTGCCCCAGGTCGACGTCACCTTGTAGATCAACGGCTGGGCCGAATGCGAATTGGCGACGACGTTCTCGACCGAAAAATCCGAGCGCACATAGGACACGACGAGCGCAAGGAAGGAGAAGGCGACCAGCAGGAAGCAGGTCACCGCCGCCGTCGGGCCGACCGAAGCCAAGGCGGCATCCCGCCGCGAGACGCCCCAGAGTGGGACGAGCGCCTGGACGACGGCGACACCCAGCGCCAGCGCGAGCGCGAAATGTCCGATCTCGACGATCATCCTGCCCTCACCGCTGCGGCTTCTGCGCACCGGCGTCGCCGGGCTGCCAATGGCCTTGCTTCTTCAGTGCGTCCGCGACTTCGCGCGGCATGTAGGTTTCGTCATGCTTGGCGAGAACCGAATCCGCTCGGAACCGGCCTGCGGCCTCAAGCACGCCTTCCGTGACGACGCCCTGCCCTTCGCGGAAGAGATCCGGCAGGAGGCCATCATAGCTCACCTGGACAGTGGTCTTGCTGTCGGTAATGGCGAAAGTCACGCGCTGGCCAGGCCCGCGAGACACGGACCCCGTCTCGACGAGGCCGCCGAGCCGCATGCGCGTGCCGGGCTGCAGCCCCTTTTCGGCGATTTCCGTCGGTCCGTAGAAGAAGACGATCGAATCGCGCATGGCGAAGAGCACGAGGCCGGCGGCAAGGCACAGGACTGCGCCTGCCGCTCCGATCAGGGCAAGGCGACGTTGCTTGCGGCTCATCCCGCGGCGCGGCGCCAAGACTCGCGACGGTTCTGTGGCGGTCATGGCGCGGGCTCCCGCAATCCGAGTTCTCCGGCCAGGGCATCGAGTTGGCCAAGCGCCGCACCATCATCGGCGAAGCGCTGGCGGGCCGCGATGATCGCCTCTCGCGCTGCCGGCTTGTCGCCGAGCACGACCTGCGAACGGATCAGTCGCGTCCATTCGGCGAAGGTGCCGCCGCCCATCTTGAGGCGCTCGGCAAGACCATCGACCATGCCCCGGATCGCGAGCTGCTGCTCGCCCGGCGGCAACGCCGCGATCGAGGCGCCGGTGGACGGTGCGGCCTCCAGCCCCTCCAGGCGCAGGCGCACCGTCCCGACCCAGGTCGCATCAGCTGGAGCATCGGCGAGCAGAGCGCGCAGATCCGCAATCGCGCCGGCACTGTCACCGTCCTGCTCCTTGGCAATCGCCAGGAAGAAGCGGGCCCGGGCATTGCCGCCATCGAGCTTGACCGCTTCGGTCAGGGGCTGGCGCGCTTCAGCCGTCACCACGCCGCCTGCGGCAAGCGCACGCGCCTCGCCAAGGCCGGCCAGCAATTCGGCATTGGCTCCGCCATGCTCCAGCGCCGCCGCGAAGGCCCGCGCCGCCTCGTCGTAACGACCCTGGCGCAAATAGACCGGCGCCACGACGGACCAGCCCCGCGCGTCGCCGGGGTTGGCCGCCAGATGGGCCTCGATGCGGCTGACCGCGAGCGCAAAATCCTGAGAAGGGTCCGATTTCAGCCGCGCCGAGAGCGGCTGATCCGGTCGCTCGGGCGAGCCCTGGGCGCCATAGAGCAGAAGAGCAAAGAGCGGCACGCAGGACAGTGCGATCGCCGAGGCTGCACGCCGCCGACGCAGCGCAGGCTCGCTGTCTCCCGTGGGGACAGCCTCCCCGTCCGCCGCACGCAGCAACCTGCGGCCGGCCTCGGCGCGCGCAGCGTCCGCCTCGGTGCCGCCGATCAGCCCGCGGCCAAAATCGCGGTCGATCTCGGCAAGCTGGGAGCGATAGAGACTCTTTGCGTCGGTGACCTCGGCAAACGCGTTCGCGTCTCCGCGCCCAAGGGGCCAGAGCAAGGCGAAAACCGCCGCCGCCGTCATTGCCGCAAAGATGATCCAGATCAGCATGTCGCGTTCATAGCCAATCGCTGACGCCGTATCATGTCTGCCGATGGCGACAAAGGGTCACGTCGGCACCGTCAGACCGAAGGAAGCAGCAGGCGCGCCCGCAGGCCACCGAGGCGCGAGCGCTCGAGCGTGAGCTCGCCGCCATAGAGCTTGGCGAGATCGACCACGATCGAGAGCCCGAGGCCGGAGCCCGGCGTCGTCTCGTCGAGCCTACGGCCGCGCTTGAGCACGTCGAGCACGGCCTCGGACGGCAGCCCGGGACCATCATCGTCGATCAGCAGCGCGATCCGCCCCTCTTCGGCTTCGGGGGTCAGGCTCACCTCGACCGTCGAACGCGCCCATTTGAACGCGTTGTCGAGCAGATTGCCGAGCATTTCCTCCAGATCCTGCCGCTCGCCGCGAAAGCGGACATGGGGCGGGACGTGGTGCATGCCGGTGATGCCGCGCCCCTGCGAGATCTTGGCAAAGGTGCGGATCAGCGCGTCGAGCGAGGGCGCAACCTCGGTGACGCTGCCGAGCGCGCCGGAGAGTGCAGCCGCCCGCGCGCGGTCGAGATAATACTGCACCTGGTCGCGCATGATCGCCGCCTGGTTCCGCACCGTCTGCGGCAGATGCGGATCGCTTGCCTCGGCTTCGTTCAGCATCACGCTGAGCGGCGTCTTCAGGGCGTGGGCGAGATTTCCGACCTGGGTCCGGGCCCGTTCCAGGATTTCGCGGTTGGCGTCGATGAGCTGATTGAGTTCGCCAGCCAGTGGCGCAAGATCAGGCGGGTATTTTCCGGCGATCCGGGCGGCCTCGCCGGTTCGCACCGAGCCGACCGCTGTCCCAAGCCTGACGAGGGGGCGCAGGCCGAAGCGAACCTGGATCAGGGTCGAAGCCACGAGCGCGAGCCCGAGCAGCAGGAAGGTCAGCGTCAGCGCCAGGCGGAAATCACGAATGTCGCCTTCGATCTCGTCGGCGGGGGCCGCGACGCCGACGATGAAGCGGCCATCCTCGCCGACATCGATCTCGCGCTCGATGATGCGCAGGCCTCTCTCGTCCGGCCCAGAGACATAGCTCTCACGCAAGCCGCGCGCATTCGGCGTCAGCTGCTGGTCGAGAAGCTTCGGCAACTGCCCGCCGACGAGAGAGCGCGAGGTGCGCACCACGGGCTTTTCGCCATCGAGCCTGACGATCTGCCAGTACCAGCCGGATAGCGGCAGATCGAAACGCGGCTCGCCGAGATCGCCGATCGCCTGGCGTTCGGTTTCCGGCGGCGCGGCAAGATCCGCGACCAGTTCCTTGATGTAGACGCTGAGTCGCTCGTCGAAGCCACGCTCAGCCGAGCGACGGTAGAATGTCGTCAGGCCGAACCCGGCGAGCGCCAGCACCAGCGCGCAGCACACTGCCGCCGACAGGAAGAGGCGAGCGCCGAGCGAATAGCGATGCGATTTGCCCGGCATGGACCGTCGTCAGACCTTGGCAGGCGCAGCGGCGATGTAGCCAAGCCCACGGACGGTCTCGATGATCTCGACGCCGAGCTTCTTGCGGAGACGGCCGACGAAAACCTCGATGGTGTTGGAGTCCCGGTCGAAATCCTGATCGTAGAGATGCTCGACCAGCTCGGTACGCGAGACGACACGCCCCTGATGATGCATCAGATAGGCCAGCAGCCGGTACTCGTGCGAGGTGAGCTTGACCGGATTGCCGTCGACGACGACCMGGCTGGCGCGCGTGTCGAGCCGCACCGGGCCGCAGGTCAGCTCCGAGGTGGCATGGCCGGCCGCGCGGCGCAGCAGCGCCCGGACGCGGGCCAGCAGTTCCTCGATATGGAACGGCTTGACGACATAGTCGTCGGCGCCCGCATCGAAGCCCGAGACCTTGTCGCTCCAGCGATCCCGTGCAGTCAGAATCAGAACCGGCATGGTCTTCTCGGCCCGGCGCCAACCCTGGAGCACAGTCACGCCATCGACCTTCGGCAGGCCGAGATCGAGGATCACTGCATCATAGGGTTCGGTTTCTCCGAGATAGAGGCCCTCCTCGCCGTCGAACGCCTTGTCGACGGCATAGCCGGCATTCTCCAGCGCGGTCACGATCTGGCGATTGAGGTCCTTGTCGTCCTCGACGACGAGCAGTCTCACGTCGGCTCACTCCTGTCTTGATGTCCCGGGGCCGGATGCCTTCGCCTGAAGGCTGCCGCTCAGCGAATGGTTGAGACCTTGCCGGACTGGCCCTCGAGCGTCACCCGGGCCACGCGACCGTCGCGCTTCAACGTCGTTACAACATAGACGAAATCATCGCCCTGGCGACACAGCCTGATACGGACGACCTCCCCCGGCGCGGCGTTGCGCGCATGCCTGGAGGCCTGGGCCGGCTGGATCACCCGCCCATCCGACACCGCCTCGCGCATCTCGTCCGCCGACAGGCAGGAGATGGGCTCCTGGCTGTCGATCGTGACAATCGGGAGGGGCTGGGCAAGCAGTGTCAGGGCGAAGATCGTTTCGACGGGCATCATCGACATTCGCTAATCCCGAGCAACTGAACACGCCATGAATGGGCGGCTCGCGTATCGTCAGGATATGCCAGTKCACCGCCAGCCGTCCACGCCATTCCTGCCCCTTGCCCACAACCTTGCGGATCTGAGCATCGGCGATCTCAATCTCGGTTTGCAGACGCCCGTCTCGCGGAGTCCGGCATTTCCGCACCTCGCCGGCCGCGCGCGCCGCTGGCTGGCCTGACGAACAAGACCCTCCAGCGTCAGCCGCCGGCTCCGATTCCAGGTTCAATTATGCGGTTCGACGCGCTATCGCTCCCAGCACACGAGGAGAGGAGATCCGATGAGCGTCAGAGGTTCGATTGGCCCTGGCGGGCTCGCGCTCGCAGCGATTCTGGCGGCAACGCCTGCCCTGGCCGTGCTCGGCGGACGCGACGGCGGACCGTCTGCCGCGTCGACGCTGATGGTTCTCAATGCGCGCGGCGGCGTCTGCTCCGGGATCGTCCTGTCACCGCGAACGATCCTGACCGCGGCCCATTGCGCCGATGGCGGCGTCGAGCTGCGCATCCACTGGAAGGACGGCAGCGGCGAACCGGTGCTGATCGCCCCTGCCACGGTCTCGTTCCATCCCGGCTTCGATGCGAAGGCGATCACGGCGCGGCGCCGCTCAATTGATCTCGCCCTGGTGCGCCTCTCCGCGCCGCTCCCGTCGCGCTTCTCGCCCGCCGCCTTGATCGATGGCGGCCTCCCACCCGCCGGTTCGGAGATAACGCTTGCGGGCTATGGGGTCTCCCGGGAGGGAGAGGCCCGCACCACCGGCACCTATCGATCCGCCACTCTGGCGACGGTCGAGCCCTATGGACCAGGCAAAATCCTGCTCTGGGCGGCAGATCCTGCTGGTGCGGGCAGTCGTCCCGGCGCCGGCGCCTGCCAGGGCGATTCCGGTGGCCCGATCTGGCAGGGCAGTGACGGCGTCATCGCGGTGACAAGCTGGTCCACTGGTCCGAAGGGCAGGAATTGCGGCCTGCTCAGCCAGGGCGTTCTCGTCGCGCCGCAGCGAAACTGGATCGACCGCACCTTGTCGCAATGGGGCGAGAGCGCATCCTGGACAACCGGTCGCTGATCGAAACACTGGACTGGCTCGAAACAGGCCATAGAGTGGCAATGTGAACCCGGCGGTTGCTTCATGATGTCTCGTGCTCCGATCCTTGCCCTTGCCGCAGCACTTTGCGCGGCAGCCTCCCCGGCAGCGGCCGTCGTCGGTGGCGCTCCTTCGCGAGGGCTCGATGGCCCGCGCGCGTGGACGGTCAGGGTCGAGACCAGCCGCGGCGAGCTCTGTTCCGGCGCGGCGATMGCGCCTGAACTCGTCCTGACCGCGGCGCACTGCCTGATGGGCGGTGGGGCCGTCCGTGTGGTGAGCCTGGATACGCGCTTTCGCGAGCGCAGCCACCCGGTGATCGGGGTCCTGCCGCATCCGAGCTTCGTTCCCGGCACCACGCCGCGCACCCAGCCCGGGACCGATCTCGCCGTTCTCAGGCTCGCCTCTCCCCTTCCCGCCGATATCGAACCACTCTCGCTGGGCAGCGGTCTCTGGCAGGGCGAGACCGTGACGATGGCAGGCTATGGCCTCTCGTCCGAGAACAACAAGCGCACCGCGCGGCGGCTGCGGGAGACGCCGCTCGTCAATGCCGGAAACTACACGACGTCGAACACGGTGAAGGTCGCGGTCGACACGCAGGCACTGGGCGAGACGCCTGGCGCGGGTGCCTGCCGTGGCGATTCCGGCGGCCCCGTCCTGCGCGGCTCGGCGGCCTCGCGGGATCTGGTCGGCATCGTCAGCTGGTCGAGCGGCCCGCTGAATTCGCGCGTCAGACGGATTTGCGGCGGTTTCACCGCCATTACGCCGATCAGCGAGCACCGCTCCTGGATCACCGAGGCCAGCGGCCGGCTTCTGGCGCTTGGCGAAGGCGGGCGCCAGGAGGCCCCGGTCGCGCCGCGCGCCAGCTATAGCTGGTGGTTCAGCCGCTGAGCCGAACCCGGCGGCTCAGGCGGGGGAACTCCGTCCGCTCGCGTCGGCAGGGCCGCGCGACGCGTGAGGTTCACAACCCGGCCGGGAACGCCCGAGCCGGGCTGCAGAGGGCAGACCACGGGGAAGCGCGGCGGTTGAAGGAGACTCAGGTCTCCTCCTTCTCCACCCATTTGAACGTCGCGGACGGAACATATTGATCCATCCTTTCGAGCAGGGTCGCCGGCTCGGTATCCGTCATGGCCATGGCGCGGTGGTTCTGCTTCAGGAAGCCGGCCTCAACCGTGTTGTCCAGGAAAGTCGCGAGCGGATCGTAGAAGCCGCCGATATTCAGGAAGCCGAGTGGTTTGGTGTGAATGCCGAGCTGGCCCCAGGTCCAGATCTCGAAAATCTCCTCGAAGGTGCCAATGCCGCCCGGCATCGCGATGAAGCCATCCGAGAGTTCGGCCATCCTCGCCTTGCGCGTGTGCATGGTGTCGACCACTTCGAGCCGGGTCAGCCCGTTATGGCCGATCTCCTTTTCGCGGAGCGCGCGCGGGATGATGCCGTGGACCTCGCCTCCGGCCGCGAGCGCCGCATTGGCAACGGTGCCCATGAGACCGACAGCACCGCCGCCATAGACGAGCGTCAGCCCGCGCCTGGCGATCTCGGCGCCCATGGCCCGGGCGCCGGCGGCGTAGACCTCGTCATTGCCCGGGTTGGAGCCGCAAAAGATACAAACCGATTTCATGCGCCCAGCGCCTGCAGGATGCGGGCCCAGGAACGCTGGCCCTTGTGGAAGGAAGAGAGGTCGTATTTCTCGTTCGGCGAGTGAACGCGGTCATCATCGAGACCGAAGCCGACGAGCAGAGTGTCCATGCCGAGCGTGCGCTTGAAGTCCCCGGCGACCGGGATCGAGCCACCCGAGCCGATGGTCACCGCCTTGCGGCCCCATTCCTCGGTCAGCGCGGCCTGCGCCTTGAGCAGGGCCGGCGAATCGACGGGAACGGCGATCGCCGGCGAGGCGCCATGCGCTACGAACTCAGCCGTGACATCCGCCGGCAGTCGCGCCCGCACAAAGGCCTGGAAGGCGGCCGCGATCTTCTGCGGATCCTGCTTGCCGACGAGGCGGAAGGAGATCTTGGCCGAAGCCTTGGCCGCGATCACCGTCTTGGTGCCTTCGCCGATATAGCCGCCCCAGATGCCGTTGACGTCGCAGGTCGGGCGCGACTGGATCTGCTCGATCAGCATCCGGCCCTTCTCCCCGATCGAGTGCTTCAGGCCGATCCCCCCGAGGAATTCCGCTTCGGTCAGGCCGAGCGCCTGCCAATCCGCCTTCTGCTCGGCGGTCGGTTCCTCGACCCCGTCATAGAAGCCGGGAATGGTGATCCGCCCGGTCTCGTCGTGGAGCGCCGCGACGATGCGTGAGAGCACATGGATCGGATTGGCGGCGGCGCCACCGAACAGGCCCGAATGCAGGTCGCGGTCGGCGCAGTTGATCGTCACCTCCTGATAGACCAGCCCGCGTAGCGAGGCGGTGATGGCCGGCGTTTCCCGGTCCCACATGCCGGTGTCGCAGATCAGCGCCACATCGGCCTTGAGCTCCTCGGCATTCGCCGAGACGAAGGGCGGCAGATTGGGAGAGCCGGACTCCTCCTCGCCCTCCACCAGGATGGTGATGCCGACCGGCTGGTCGCCGGTTTCCTTCAGCGTCGCCCGCAAGGCCTCGATGAAGGTCATCACCTGGCCCTTGTCGTCACAGGCTCCGCGCCCCGTGATGACCTTGCGGCCGGGCGCGATCTCCTTGACCACGGGCTTGAAGGGGTCGCTCTCCCACAGGTTCAACGGGTCGACCGGCTGGACGTCGTAATGGCCATAGAACAGCACATGCGGCGCACCAGGCTTGGGCCGATGGCCGACGACGATCGGCTGGCCGGGCGTTTCGCGCAGCGAGGCCTTGAAGCCGAGCGATTCGAGATCGTCCCGCAGCCATTCCGCGGCGCGGCGGCTATCGGCGGCATAGGCCGGATCGGTGGCGATCGACGGTATCGCGATCCACGACGCCAACCGGGCCAGCGAGGCATCCAGTTCGGCATCGAGGCGGGAGAGAATCGCAGGAAGCTTGGGCATGTCGCTCGATCTCACTATGGGCTCAAGGCATGAGCGGATTTTAGGTTGCATCATCATGACAAGCCACGGGGCCGGCGCCAGCAGGCCGGCCGGCATGGCTGCCCCGCGTCGCCGGCTATTTTCGCCCGCCCATCATCGATCCGAGCACTCCGCGCAGGATGGCCGAGCCGATCTGGCGCCCCATCGTCGAGGCGGCCGAACGGGCTGCCGACGTAATGATCTTTTCCGTCATGCTGGGCGGAAGCCTCCCGCCCCGGCTGCCCGGGCCGGTCTTCGGCCGCTCGCCATTGCCGACGGCATCCCCGAGCCAGCCACCGATCGTATCCATGATGCCGCCGCCGCCAGTCGAGGCCTCGACCGGCGAGCCATCGGCGTTCAGGCCCTTGCGCTTCATCAGTTCTTCATAGGCCGACTCGCGGTCGATCATCGTGTCGTATTTCCCGGCAAAGCCGGAATCGCGCATGCACTGGGCACGCTCCTGCGCCGAGACCGGGCCGACCTGCGCCATGGGCGGCGCGATCAGAGTGCGCTCGACCATGGTCGGCGTGCCCTTGCCCTCCAGCGTCGAGGTCAGCGCCTCGCCGACCGCAAGCTGGGTGATCGCTTCCTCGGTCTTGAATTTGGGGTTCTGGCGGAAGGTTTCGGCGGCCGCCTTGACCGCCTTCTGATCGCGCGGCGTGAAGGCGCGCAGCGCGTGCTGCACACGGTTGCCGAGCTGGGCCAGAACCGTGTCGGGAATATCGAGCGGGTTCTGCGTGACGAAGTAGACGCCGACGCCCTTCGAGCGGATCAGCCTGACGACCTGCTCGACAGCCGTCAGCAGCGCCTTCGGCGCGCCGTTGAAGAGCAGGTGAGCCTCGTCGAAGAAGAACACCAGCTTCGGCTTGTCGAGATCGCCGACCTCCGGCAGTTGCTCGAACAGCTCCGAGAGCAGCCAGAGCAGGAAGGTGGCATAGAGCCGTGGATTGGCCATCAGCTTGTCGGCCGCGAGCATGTTGATGACGCCGCGCCCGTCACGGTCGGTCCGCATCAGGTCGTTGATGTCGAGCGCCGGCTCGCCGAAGAACAGATCGCCCTTCTGGTTTTCCAGCACCAGCAGGGAGCGCTGGATCGTCCCGACCGACTGGGCCGTGACATTGCCGTATTTCGTCGTCAGCGACTGCGCGTTCTCAGCGATGAAGGAGAGGATCGCGCGCAGGTCCTTGAGGTCGAGCAGCAGCAGCTTCTGCTCGTCGGCAATGCGGAAGGCGATGTTGAGCACCCCCTCCTGCGTGTCGTTGAGATCGAGCAGGCGCGAGAGCAGCAGCGGCCCCATTTCCGAGATGGTGGCGCGGACAGGATGGCCCTGCTCGCCGAACACGTCCCAGAATACGGTGGTGAACTGGTCGGGCTGGTAGGTCACGCCGATCTCCTCGGCGCGCTTGAGGAAGGGCGGCTTCGAATCGCCCGGCGCGGCGACGCCGGACAGGTCGCCCTTGATGTCGGCTGCAAAGACGGGAACGCCGTGACGCGCAAAGCCTTCGGCCAGAACCTGCAATGTCACCGTCTTGCCGGTGCCGGTTGCGCCGGTGATCAGGCCATGACGATTGGCAAGCTTGAGCAGGAGCGATTCGGGCTTCCAGCTCTTGCCGATCAGAATCGTGCCGTCATCCGCCATGAGATTCGCCTATGCTGTTGTCGAAGCGTCAGGCGATGGGTGTAGCGAAACGGGCCGACCGGCGGAAGCCTGAACCCTGTTTGATTCAGATCGTAAATATGTAAACTATCGCCCAGCGGCACAGGCCGACCCCTTGAAGAGGACAAACCGATGGATGAACTGATCTCCCGCATCGTGGCGGCTTCCGGTCTTGATGAAGGCCTCGCCCGCAAGGCGATCGGCATCATCCTCGCCTTCCTGCAGAAGGAAGGCCCCGCCGCAGAGATCGAACAATTGATGTCCGCCCTGCCCGGCGCACAGGAGCTCGCTGATTCCGCCAATGGCGGCAAAGGCGGCCTGATGGGCATGGTTGGCGGCCTGATGGGCGGTAGCGGCGGCGTCATGGCACTCGGCGGGCAACTGATGGGCGCCGGGCTCTCGATGGGCCAGATCCAGAGCGTGTCCAAGGAGATGTTCGCGGTCGGCCGCGAAAAGGCCGGCGAAGACGCGATGGGCGCGATCGTCGGAGCGATTCCCGGGCTCGGCCAGTTCGTCTGATCGCCATTCCGGCTTGAGGTCGGAACGCCGCCCGGCAACGGGCGGCGTTTTTCGTTTCGGCCGGGGGTTTGCGCACGCGGCGTTGGACGAAGTAGGGATGGCGGTGCGTCTGCGCACGTGGCATCACGCATTCGCAATTGCAGCATGCCGCAAGCAGGGAGACCGGCGCGCATGAACTCGGCCTCGACATCCGATCTGCCCTTCATGGAGGCCTTTCCGCTGCCCGATCAGGCGCAGTGGCGCGCCGCCGTCGACAAGGTTCTGAAGGGTGCCGACTTCAAGAAGCGCCTCGTCGGGCGGACCGCCGACGGCATCCGCATCGAACCGCTCTATGCGGCAGTCAGCCCGCAGACGCGGCCGGCGCGGTCACAGGCCGGGCGCTGGCATGTCAGCACGCGGGTCGACCACCCCTCCCCCGCAGAGGCCCGCGACCTGGCGCTCGCCGATCTCGAAGGCGGCGCTGACGCGCTCGTTCTCAGCTTTGCCGGCGCCCGCGCGGCCCGAGGCTATGGGCTTGTCGCCGATGATGTCGCCACGCTGGATGCCGCGCTCGACGGCGTGATGCTCGACCTGATCAACTTGCGGATCGACCCCGCGGCGGGCGGCCGCATCAATGCGCTCCTGCTTGCCGCGCTTGTCGAGCGTCGTGGACTAGACCCCGCGACGACGACAATCGACTTCGGGCTCGACCCGATCGGCATCCTGGCCAGCCAGGGCGTGTTCGCGGCCTCCTGGCCCGAAATCGGTMGCCGCCTTGTCGAGACGATCGACGCACTGAAGGCGCGCGGATTCGCAGGCCCCTTCCTCACGGCCGATGGACGCCCCTATCAGGAGGCTGGCGCGAGCGAGGCGCAGGAACTCGGCGCGGTCATGGCGACCGCGATCGCCTATCTGCGTGCGCTGGAAGCCGACGGCATGTCGCTCGATCAGGCCCGCGACGCCATATCCTTCGTCCTCCTCGCCGATACCGACGAGTTCATGACCATCGCCAAGCTCCGGGCCGCTCGGCTGCTCTGGCAGCGCGTGCAGCAGGCGTGCGGGCTTGATCCCAAGCCCATGGTGCTGAACGCCGAGACGGCATGGCGCTCGCTGACCCGGCGCGACCCCTGGGTCAATCTGCTGCGTGCGACGGTCGCAACCTTCTCGGCCGGCATAGGCGGGGCGGACTCTCTCACCGTCCTGCCATTCACCGCCGCGCTCGGCCTGCCCGACGCCTTTGCCCGCCGCGTCGCCCGCAACACCCAGCTCGTCCTGCTGGAGGAAGCCAATCTCTGGCGCGTCGCCGACCCCGCCGCAGGGGCTGGCGGTTTCGAGGCTCTGACCCAGGCGCTATGCGAGCAGGCCTGGACCAAAATGCAGGATCTGGAGCGCGAAGCCAGTGACGGCCGGCCCGGCATCGTCGCGGCACTCACCAACGGACATGTCCAGCAGGGCCTTGCCCGACAGCGCGATATTCGCGCCAAGGCCATCGCGACCCGCCGGGAGCCGATCACGGGAACCAGCGAGTTCCCGAATCTCGCAGAGGCTCCGGTCAAGGTGCTCGACATCGCGCCGGTCGAGCGGACACGCTCCTCGCCATCCACGACCAGGGCAGCCGGTCAGGAGCAAGCGGTGTTGATCAGCCAGCTTGCAACGGGTGCGACGCGCGCGGATGCCTCGACGGCTCCTGAACAGGATGGGCTGAAGGTCGAAGCGCTGCCCTCAATGCGGCTGGCCGAGGCGTTCGAGGCCCTGCGCGACAAGGCGGATGTGCTGACGCAGGAGCGCGGCAAGCGCCCGAGCGTCTTCCTCGCGACGCTGGGGCCTGTCGCCGATTTCACGGGGCGCGCCGGCTTCGCGCGGAACCTGTTCGAGGCCGGAGGCCTCTCGGCTCCGGGCCATGACGGCTTCCCCGGCAATGGCGGGACCGACATTCCGGCACTGGTTGCGGCCTATCGGGCCTCGGGCGCGCGCCTCGCCTGCCTCTGCGGCTCGGACGCCGGCTATGCGGCAGAAGCGGTTGCCGCCTCGGAGGCGCTGCGCGCCCAGGGCGCGACGGTTTGGCTCGCCGGCAAGCCCGGTGAAATGGAACATGCGTTGAACCAGGCCGGTGTGGCCGCGTTCGTTTTTGCGGGAGCCGATGTCGTCGCCGCGCTTGAACAGGCGCAGGCGATCGCGGCTGCCTGATACGGAGAGCAGTGCCTTGACGCCCATCGCCCTCACCATTGCCGGCTCCGATTCCAGCGGCGGCGCCGGAATTCAGGCCGATCTCAAGACTTTTGCGGCGCATCAGGTCTATGGCGCCAGCGTCATCGTCGCGCTGACCGCGCAGAACACCACGGGCGTCACCGCCATCCACGCCGTACCGGCCAGTTTCGTCGCCCAGCAGATCGACGCCGTCTTTTCCGATCTCGACGTGGCGGCGGTGAAGATCGGCATGCTCGCCACGGCCGAACTGATCGCGACGGTTGCAGAGGGCCTGGTTCGACACAAGGCACGCAACATCGTGCTCGACCCGGTGATGGTCGCTGCTTCAGGGGCTCGTCTGCTCGAGGACAACGCCATTGACGCCATCCGCCGCCTGCTCTTCCCGCTCGCGACGCTGGTCACGCCCAACCTGCCGGAAGCAGCGGCGCTGCTTGGCTCCGCGATGGCGACAAGCGATGCGGCGATCGACGAACAGGCCGAGAGGCTGATCGGCTTCGGCGCCGAAAACGTGCTGTTGAAGGGCGGGCATGGCAGCGGCGAGACCAGCACGGATCTGTTGCTCCTGGCCGGAGGCCAGCGCCAGCGCTTCAGCGCGCCGCGCCATGATACGCGCAATACCCACGGCACCGGCTGCACGTTGTCCTCGGCGATCGCGTCCGGCCTGGCCAAGGGATTGGCGCTGCCCGAAGCGGTCGGCCAGGCGAAGACCTATATCTCGGCAGCCATCGCTGCCGCCGACCAGGTTCCGGTTGGCCATGGCCATGGACCGGTGCATCATTTCCACCATTGGTGGGACAGGACCGACGGGAGAAAGCCATGACCGCGATCCCGGATTTCACGACGCTCGCCTTCGACGATCGCACCCCGGCAGCGGCCCTGGTTCCGGCCCCGGCAATGGAGCCCTGGCTGACGCCGGAGAGCATCCCGGTCAAAGCCATCTATAGCGCGGCCGACCGCGACGGGCTTGGCTTCGTCGACAGCTTGCCGGGCCTGCCGCCCTATCTGCGTGGCCCCTACCCCACCATGTATGTCAACCAGCCCTGGACCATCCGGCAATATGCCGGCTTCTCCACGGCGGAGGATTCGAACGCCTTCTACCGGCGCAATCTCGCCGCCGGGCAGAAAGGGCTCTCGGTCGCCTTCGATCTCGCGACCCATCGCGGTTATGACAGCGACCATCCGCGCGTCGGTGGCGATGTCGGCATGGCAGGCGTCGCGATCGACTCGATCTACGACATGCGGACGCTGTTCTCCGGCATCCCGCTCGATCAGATGAGCGTGTCGATGACGATGAACGGCGCGGTCCTGCCGGTTCTTGCGCTCTATATCGTCGCGGCCGAGGAACAGGGCGTGCCGGCGGCCAAGCTCTCGGGGACCATCCAGAACGACATCCTCAAGGAGTTCATGGTCCGCAACACCTATATCTACCCGCCCTCGCCCTCGATGCGGATCATCGGCGACATCTTCGCCTATACCTCGGCGAACATGCCGAAATTCAACTCGATCTCGATTTCCGGCTATCACATGCAGGAGGCGGGAGCGACGCAGGACCTGGAACTCGGCTACACGCTTGCCGATGGCGTCGAGTATATCCGCGCCGGGCAGCAGGCCGGTCTCGGCGTCGATGTCTTCGCGCCGCGGCTCTCCTTCTTCTGGGCCATCGGCATGAACTTCTTCATGGAAGTGGCAAAGCTGCGCGCGGCCAGGCTGATCTGGGCCAAGCTCGTCAAGGATTTCGGCGCCCAGAACGAAAAATCCCTGCCGCTGCGCACGCATTGCCAGACCTCCGGCTGGTCTCTGACCGCGCAGGATGTGTTCAACAACGTGCCGCGCACGATGATCGAAGCGATGGCGGCGACGCAGGGCCACACCCAGTCGCTCCACACCAATGCGCTCGACGAAGCGCTGGCGCTGCCGACCGACTTTTCCGCCCGGATCGCCCGCAACACCCAGATCCTGCTGCAGCAGGAGAGCGGCACGAGCCGGATCATCGATCCCTGGGGCGGTTCCTACTATGTCGAGCGGCTCACCGCCGAACTCGCGGCCAAGGCCTGGACCCATATCCAGGAGGTCGAGGCGCTCGGCGGCATGGCCAAGGCGATCGAGGCCGGTATTCCGAAGCTGCGCATCGAGGAAGCGGCCGCCAAGACCCAGGCGCGCATCGACGGCAAGCAGCAGGCGATCATCGGGGTCAATATCTTCAAGCCGGAGAACGAGGCCTCGATCGATGTGCTCAAGGTCGACAATGCCTCGGTTCGCACCCAGCAGCTCGACAAGCTCCGTCGTCTCAAGGCCGAGCGAAACGAAGCCGAGACACAAGCCGCGCTGACGGCGCTCACCCATGGTGCCGCCGGCGACGCCAACCTGCTCGATCTCGCGGTCAAGGCGGCCCGCGCCAAGGCGACCGTCGGCGAGATTTCCATGGCGATGGAGACAGTCTTCGGGCGGCACCGGGCCGAGATCAAGTCGATTTCCGGCGTCTACAAGCGGGAGGTCGGCATGGAAAATCCGGCGGTGACACGCGTGCAGATGATGACTGAAGCCTTCGAGGAGGCCGATGGTCGCCGGCCGCGCATCCTCGTCGCCAAGATGGGCCAGGACGGGCATGACCGCGGTCAGAAGGTGATCGCGTCGGCCTTCGCCGATCTCGGTTTCGACGTCGATATCGGACCGCTTTTCGCGACGCCGGACGAAGCCGCGCGGCAGGCCGTGGAGAACGACGTCCATATCGTCGGCGTCTCCTCGCTGGCGGCCGGGCATCTGACGCTGGTGCCAGAGCTGAAGGCGGCGCTGGGCAAGGCCGGCCGGCCCGACATCATGATCGTGGTTGGCGGCGTGATCCCGCCCCAGGATTTCGAGGCGCTGATCGAAGCCGGTGCGAGCGCGATCTTCCCGCCGGGTACCGTGATCGCCGATGCGGCCGAGAAGCTGCTCGAGGAACTCAACCAGCGGCTCGGCTACAGCCAGCGCACCGCTGCGGAATAGCAGACGGGCGCGGCTGGAAGAGCCGCGCCCGCGCCATGATCACCAGCTGTCGCTACACGAGATCAACGCCAGCCGTAGCCGTAGCTCTCGTAGTGACGAGGGCGGGCATAGCGCCGGTCGTCCTCGCCGAAGCGGCGCCACTGACGCTGTCCCCAATAGCCGTGGAACGCGGGCGGTGCCGGGCGCCAGCCATAGGCCGGGCGCTCCTGATAGCGATCCCAGCGGCCGTCAAAGGCTGCGGCGGAGCCCGTCCCCGCCAGGCTTGCCGCGCCCAGGGTCGCAGCGCCGATGATGAAGGTCGCGAGGCCGGCTGAGGCGAGTTTGCGGAACATGGTCCTGATCCTGTGTGGCGGCCCGGGCGATCCCCTTGCCTGACACCGACATTCGCAGGTTCCGTCTGAACGGCCCTTGAGGGGGCTATTCACCAGCCGTTCAAGCGCTGGCCATTTGATCGCGCTTCAGGAGCAGGGAAGCCGCAATGACGACGAGCGCGACTGCGCCGATCATGATCGTGCAGGCCGCATTGATCTCAGGAGAGACGCCCAGCCTGACTGCCGAATAGAGCCGCATCGGCAGGGTCGTCGCGCCCGGCCCGGTCGTGAAGCTGGCAATCACGAGATCGTCGAGCGAGAGCGTGAAGGCGAGCATCCAGGCGGCGGCGACCGCCGGCCAGATCAGCGGCAGGGTCACGGTCCAGAAGGTGACGACAGGAGTGGCGCCGAGATCGCGCGCCGCTTCCTCCAGCGAACGGTCGAAGCCGGCGAGCCGCGACTGCACGACAATGCAGGCGAAGCCGAGGCTGAAGGTGGCGTGGGCGATCGTGACGGTCCAGAAGCCGCGCTCTACCTGCGCCGAGACGAAGAGTAGCAACAGCGACAGGCCGGTGATCACCTCCGGCATCACCAGCGGCGCCAGCACCATGCCGGAGAACAGGGTGCGCCCGCGAAAGGCGCCATAGCGTGCGAGCGCCAGCGCGGCCAAGGTCCCGAGCGCGGTGGCGACCGTCGCCGAGACGAAAGCGAGACGGATGCTGAGCCAAGCTGCGGTGAGCAAGGGCTCATTCGCCATCAGCGCGCCATACCAATGCGTCGAGAACCCGCCCCAGACCGTCACGAGCCGCGAGGCGTTGAAGGAGTAGGCGATGAGCGCGAGGATCGGCAGGTAGAGAAAGGCGAAGCCCGCCACCAGCGCCATGATCAAGCCGGGACCGAGCCGCTTCATGCCGCCCCTCCCCGCGTCAGCCGCGCCCGCTGCAGCAAAGCGAGCGGCGCGACCAGCACGAACAGCAGGACGACCGCGACGGCGGAGGCAAGCGGCCAGTCGCGGTTCGAGAAGAATTCGCTCCAGAGCACCTTGCCGATCATCACGGTATCGGGGCCGCCGAGCAGATCGGGAATGACGAACTCGCCGACCGCCGGAATGAAGACAAGCACCGAACCCGCCAGGATGCCGGGGATGGACAGGGGCAGCGTCACCGTCGCGAAGGCGGTCGATGCCGGGGCACCGAGGTCGGCGGCAGCCTCCAGCAGCGAGCGATCGAGCTTCTGCAGCGTCGCGAAGAGCGGCAGCACCATGAAGGGCAGGTAGGAATAGACCATGCCGATCAGTACGGCGGCTTCCGTGTTGAGCAACCGCAGCGGCTCGCTCGTCACACCCATGCCCGTCAGGACCGTGTCGAGCAGCCCGTCGGGCCGCAGGATTCCGATCCAAGCGTAGACGCGGATCAGGAAGGAGGTCCAGAACGGCAGGATGACCAGCACCAGCAGGATGCCCTGCCAGCGCCTCGGCGCACTCGCCATCGCATAGGCCAGGGGATAGCCGATCGCGAGCGCGATCAGCGTCGTCAGCGCGGCGATACGCAGGGAGTAAAGATAGCTCTGCCAGTAGAGCGGGTCGTCACCAAGGAGCTTGAAGTTCTCGAGGTCCAGCGCAGCAATGAACTCGCCGAGCTGGGAGAAGCCCTGGAAATGCGGCGCATAGGGCGGCAGATCGGTCGCGGCGTCCGAGAACGCCATGCGCAGGACGATCGCAAAGGGCGCCAGGAAGAACAGCAGCAGCCAGAGATAGGGTACGGCCACGACCAGGCGGCCGAGCCGGCGCGCCGAAGCATTCCCCGTCCTCATGGCGGCAGGACCAGCCCGGCCTCAACATCCCAGGAGAGCCAGACCCTGTCCTCCCAGGCGAAGGGACGCTCGATCCGGCGGGTGCGGTTCGCAAGCGCAACCTTGAGCAATTGCCCGTCATCGCCGCCGACCATGACCTGCACCATGGTGAAATCGCCGAGATAGCCGATATCCCAGATCTCGCCGGCGACCTTGTTGACCGCCTGCACCGGCTCGTCATGGCTGAGCGTGATCTTTTCGGGCCTGAGGCCCACGAAGATCGTCTCTCCCGTGGCAAGCGAGGCCGTCTCCTCGTCGAGCTCGACCGCGCCGGCCATCGCCGTCTCGACCCGTACGATCTCGCCGGCGACGGATGTCACACGACCTTCGAGGATGTTGATGTCCCCGACGAATTCCGCGACGTAGCGGCTGGTCGGCGCCTCGTAGATCTCATCGGGCGGGCCGATCTGGACGAGCCGGCCATGGTTCATCACCGCCATGCGGTCGGCCATGGTCATCGCCTCGTCCTGGTCGTGGGTGACGACCATGAAGGTGAGGCCGAGTTCGCTCTGCAGATCCATCAGCTCGAACTGCGTCGACTCGCGCAGCTTGCGATCGAGCGCCGCCATCGGCTCGTCGAGCAGCAGGAGCTTCGGACGTTTGGCGAGCGAGCGTGCCAATGCGACGCGCTGGCGCTGGCCGCCGGACAGCTGGTCCGGGCGACGTTTCTCGAGCCCGTCGAGCTTGACCAGAGCCAGCATCTCGGCGACGCGGCGCGTGATCTCCTCGCGCGGCAGCCCTTCCCGTCTCAGGCCATAGGCGATGTTGTCGCCGACGCTGAGATGCGGGAACAGCGCATAGGACTGGAACATCATGTTGATCGGCCGGCGATGCGGCGGCACGGCGGTGATGTCGACGCCGTCGAGCAGGATCTCGCCGGCATCCGGCTGCTCGAACCCTGCCAGCATGCGCATCAATGTGGTCTTGCCGCATCCAGACGCGCCGAGCAGCGCGAAGAATTCGCGCGGGTAGAGCGCAAGCGACAGGTTGTCGACCGCCGTCACCATGTCGAAGCGCTTGGTGACATTTCGGAAGACCACCAGCGGCTCTGCCGCCGGGTCATTCCATGGCTGGAAGGCCCGGCGAACGCTGCCGGGCGAAGCCTTGCGCTTCGCCCGGAGCGGAGCCGCAGCCCCGGCATCGCGCGCGTTCATTTGCCGGTCTTGATGCGGGTCCAGAGCCGGTTGACCACCCTCTGGCTCTTCTGATCGTAGGGAGTGATCGTGTAGAGCCGGCTCATCACGGCTTCCGAGGGATAGATGCCGGGATTGTCGCGCACCGCCGCCGAAAGCAGCGGTTTTGAAGCGATATTGCCATTGGCATACTGGATGAAGTCGGAATTCTTCGCCGCCATCTCGGGCCGGTTGACGAAATCGATGAACTTCAGCGCCGCATCCGGATTGGCGGCATCCTTCGGAATGACGAAGGAATCGAACCACATCAGCGCGCCTTCCTTCGGGATGGAATAGGCGATCTCGACCTTGTTCTTGGCCTCTTCCGCCCGCTTTTTCGCCTGCAGGATGTCGCCGGAATAACCGACCGCGAGGCAGATATCGCCATTGGCGAGAGCGTTGATGTATTCCGAGGAATGGAATTTCTGGATGTGCGGGCGGATCTTGCGCAGCAATTCGCCGGCCTTGTTCAGATCCGCCTCGTTCTTCGAATCCGGATTCAGGCCGAGATAGCGCAGCGCCGCCGGGAACATCTCCTCGACCGCATCGAGGACGTGCACGCCGCAATTCKAGAGCTTCTTGAGCTGGTCGGGTTCGAACAGGATGCGCCAGGAATCGATCACCGCGTCGGGGCCGAGCCGCTCCTTGATCTTGGCGACGTTGTAGCCGATGCCGGTCGTGCCCCACATGTAGTTCACGGCAAACTTGTTGCCGGGATCATATTTCGCGAGACGCTGCTGGATCTCGGGCCAGGCGTTCTTCAGGTTCGGAACCTTGGCCGTGTCGATCGGCGTGTAGAGATTGAGCGGGATATGGCGCGGCAGGAACGAGGCCGTGACCACGATCAGGTCATAGCCGGTCTTGCCCGCGAGCAACTTGGTCTCGACCGTCTCCATCTGGTCGAAGGTGTCGTAGACGACGGTGATGCCGGTTTCCTTCTTGAAGGCATCGAGCACCTCCGGATCGACATAGTCCGACCAGTTGAAAATGCGCAGCTGCTTGTCCTGCGCGCTAGCGGCCGTGCCCGAAACCAGCGCCCATCCAAGCGCCATGGCTGTCGCAAGGCCCTTCAGCCCCCGTACCGATGAACCCAATCTGCCCCTCCTTAGCGGGTGAATCTCCACCCGGCGCGCGGCACGCTATCAGCTTGCAGCGAAGCCTCAACCACCTTTTCGTGAAGTCATGTCGCAGTGTCTTTTCTTGCGATGCCGCAATCGGGCTCACTATCGTCCTGCGATGCATCATCTGCGCCGCGTCTTGACTCTCTTTGTCGTCCTTTTCCTGCTGCCCGTCGCAACGCATGCGGCCTGGTGGCAGCTGCAGCCGCTCGCCGCCGACTGGCGCCGGGCGGACTGGTCCAGCGCCAGGCTCCTGCCGGCCGCAGCGACCGTGCCCGAGGCGACGATCCATGTCTTCGCCGCCCGCGTCGGACGCTGGCGCGGGATCTTCGCGCATCATTCCTGGGTGGTGGTCAAGGAGGCGGGCGCGAGCGCCTATACGCGCTTCGATGTCGTCGGCTGGGGCAATCCGGTGCGCATCAACCATCGCGAGGCCGATGGCCGCTGGTTCGGCAACGTGCCGGAGCTGGTGACGGAGGTGAAGGGCGACGCAGCCGAGGCGCTGATTCCGCGCATTCGCGCTGCCGTGCAGAGCTATGCCTACAGTACGTCAGGCAGCTATTCCGCCTGGCCGGGGCCCAATTCGAACAGCTTCGTGCAGCACGTGCTCGCCGAGATTCCCGAACTCGCCCATGCCCTGCCGCCAACGGCGATCGGGAAGGATTGGCGCGATGACGGCTTGTTTCTCGGCATGGCGCCGAGCCGCACCGGCATCCAGGTCTCGCTCTTCGGGGTCGCCGGCATCACGCTGGCCTGGGTCGAAGGCGTCGAGGTCAACCTGCTCGGGCTCGTCACCGGATTCGACATCCGCCAGCCGGCACTGAAGCTGCCGGGCTGGGGAAGAGTGGGCGTCTAGGCGCGCTCGGCATGCCGCGCCAAATCAGAGGCCGAATGCCCGTAAATGGCAAGCAGGGATGGCCGGTTCGACACCGGCCATGAAGCTCCCGCTCAGACCGCCTCGAAGGCCTGCGCCAGATCCGAGATCAGATCCTCGATATTCTCGATGCCGACCGAGATGCGGATCAGCGCATCGGTGAGGCCGATCTCCTCGCGCAACTCGCGGGCGACACCCGAATGGGTCATCGCGGCGGGATGCGAGACGAGCGTCTCCGTGCCACCGAGGCTGACCGCGAGCTTCATGATCTGGAGATTGTCGAGCAGCGCGAACGCTTCCTTCTCGCCCCCTTTGACGTCGAAGGAGAAGGTCGAGCCCGGCGCCGAGCACTGCTTGTCGAAGACCGGCTTGCGCGGATCGCCGTCCTTCAGATCGCCAAGGTAATGCAGCTTGGCAACCTTGGGATGGCCCGCGAGATATTCTGCCACCAGCCGGGCGTTCTCGTTGGCGCGGCTCATGCGGATGTCGAGCGTCTCCAGCGAACGCATCAGCATCCAGCAGGAATTCGGATCAAGCTGCGTGCCGAGCGACGAGCGCCAGCCCTTGACCTGGCGGACGAGCGCATCCTTGCCGCTGATCGAGCCGCCGACGAGATCGCTATGCCCGCCGACATATTTGGTGAGCGACAGCAGCGAGAGATCGGCGCCATGCTGCAGCGGCTTCTGGAATTTCGGGCCGAGCATGGTGTTGTCGACCACCACGGGCGGGCGATGCCCCTGGGACTTCTCGAGCTCGTCGGCGATCATCGCGCAGGCTGCGAGATCGACCAGCCCATTGGTCGGGTTGGCCGGCGTCTCGACCAGGATCATCCCGACGCGCCCCTTGGCGGCGGCGGCCTTGGCGGTCGCACGCATCTGCGCGACATCGACGCCGTCGGTGAAGCCGAACGGCGTCACCCCGAAAGCACCCATCTGGTTCTTCAGCAGCGTCTCGGTGCCGCCATAGAGCGGCCGGCTGTGGATGACGGTGTCTCCGGGGCGCAGGAAGGCGAAGCAGGTCGTTGCGATGGCCGCCATGCCGCTGGCGAAGACCGCGCAGCGTTCGGCCTCGTCCCAGATTGCCAGGCGATCCTCGAGGATCTCCATGTTCGGATGGTTGAAGCGCGAATAGACCAGGCCGGACTTCTCGCCGGGCTTGAGCTGGCGGCGCCCCGAGGTGAGGTCGAAGAAATCCTTGCCCTGCTGCGCGCTCTCGAAAACGAAGGTCGAGGTCAGGAAGACCGGCGGCTTGAGCGAACCCTCCGACATCGCCGGCGAGTAGCCATAGCCCATCATCAGCGTCTCGGGATGGAGCTTGCGGTTGGCGATGCGGTCCTTGTGATAATTGTCCTGGCTCATCGCACTCTCCTCTGCCGGTCAGGCTGCCGACCTTGCGGCACCAGAAAGGCAGGTTAGGCCGATCCGCGCGGCATTGCATGAATGATCCCGTCGGGATTACATCCCGTTTGCGCATCTTCCTGCTCAGATATCGAATTCGAGGAGCATCTTATGCTCGATACGACAGACCGCCGTATGCTTGCCGTGCTGCAGGAGGACGGACGCATCACCAATCAGGACCTGTCACAGAAGATCGGCCTGTCGCCGACGCCCTGCCTGCGCCGGCTGAAGCGACTGGAAGAGACGGGCGTGATCAGGGGCTATGCCGCGGTCGTCGATCCCAAGGCCTATGGCCTACCCTTCAGCGTCTTTGTCTCGATCCGCCTGAGCCAGCAGACCCAGGAGCATATCAGCGAGTTCGAGAAGGCCGTCGAGAGCTGGAACGAGGTCGCCGAGTGCTACCTGATGACCGGGTCTCAGGATTACCTGTTGCGGGTGCTGACGGACGGGATCGAGGGCTATGAGCGCTTCCTGAAGCAGAAGATCACGCGGCTGAAATGCATCCACTCGGTCGAATCCAATTTCGCGATGGCGACCATCAAGAAGCGCAACGGCCTGCCACCGCTCTGAGCCCTATCTGCCGCCAAACAGCGCCTGCGCCGCCGCATTCGCCATCTTCCCCTGCTCGTGTCCGACGCCCGGCACGACGATTTCGCGCCATGGGCTGGCAACACCGAGGCGCTTGGCTTCTGCGGCTGCAACTCGCGTGAAATTCTCTCCACGCGCGAAGCGGTTGGGGCCTTGCGCCTCTGCGCCCCTGGACTTGTTGAGTTGCGGGTGGCCCGGGTCGGTATCCTGGTCGCCCAGCATGATCAGCGTCGGTTTGGCGAGGGCGGCCTTCGTGCTCGCCTCGGTCGCCGGCGTGCCGTCGAGCGAATAGGGGTAGCTGAAGCCGCCGGCCGCCTCTTTGCCGACAGGCAATGTGTAGTAGCCGGCATTGGCGGTGACCGCTGTCGAGAACCGCGCCTCCGGCATCAGGATCGCCATGCGGTGGACGAACTGCGCCCCGGCTGAATKGCCAAACAGCACATAGCCCGTGTCCGTGACACGACTGCTCTTCAAGGCCTGGTCATAGAAGCGCTCGATGACCGAGTAGACCCATTTCGCCCGGTCCGGCTCCCCCTGGACTCCGCCCTGCTGATAGAGGCGTGTCGGAAAGCGCTCCTTGTCGAAATGCGGGGCGGCAATGATCAGGCCGTGCCGGTCTGCCGCCTCGACCCAGCTGTCGCGCGCCGACGCGGCGTTGCGCAGCAGTCCGTGCAGCGAGATCACCAGTGGGCAACGCTTGTCGGCGCAGGCCTGCGGCACATAGGTCTCGATGTTGATGGTCTCGGTACCGGTGGGCGAAACGTCCTCATGCAGGACATGCGAGCGCCCGGCTTCCTGGAACGGGGTCAGGTCATGCGCCTGCCCGGCCAGAGGCATGAGCACAAGCAGGCACGCAGCGCGCAACAACACTCGTGGCATCGGCGTCTCCCTGAAGGCAGCGCGATGCTGCCCCCAAGACGAACCGCTCCGCAAGCCTCAGGAGCCTGTACGGTCCATGGCGCGCCGCACCACCTGCGTCACTTCGCTGTCCGTCAGGAACAGATCATGCCTCAGCATGCTCCAGCCGCGGCCGGAAGTGTCGGCGACACGCACGCCCAGAGCCTCGAGCCGCGAGCGCTCGGCCGCGCCGGCCCGCGCCACGCCACCGGCGATACGCGAGGAGATGGCGAGGGCCCTGTCATCGGGGTCGATGATCAGGGTCATGCGCTGGGCAAGCGGACCCAGCCGCGAGACCGTCTGCTCGAACGCGTCGATGTCGATATCGGGCGATGCGAAGACGATCGAGCCGATCTGCGAGGAGACGTCGGCGGAGTCCCGGAGCTCCCGCAGGCCTTCCAGCGTCAGGAATGTGCCCATCGAATGCGCGACGATGTGGATGCGCCCCACGGTCGGGTTGGCGACGAGGGCGCGCAAGGCCTGGACGAAGCCCTCGCGCGACCACAGCGCGCTCTCGCGGTCATAGCCGTAGTCGAAGAGCTTGCCGCCGGAGGGCCAGGTGAAGAGCGCGGTGCGCCCCTGGAACTTCAGCGCATGCGAAAGCTGCCCGGCGCTGCGGGCGGCGGATTCGAATGTCTCGTTATAGCCGTGGACGTAGAGCAGCACGTCACGCCCGGTCGCAGCCTCGCCGAAGGCACGGGCCGCATTGGTCGAGGTCCGGTTGCTGACACCGACGACGCGCCAGTCGCTGCCGACGGTCGCCGCGACAACCCCGCGTCCCGGAGGGGAAAGCCGCGCTTCGGCGAAACTCAGGCCCGTGCCGCGATCCGGCCCGAAGAACGGCTCGCGGTCACCGAGAGACTTTCGCGTGGTCGCGACCAGGAGCACCGGCTCCCTGCCGAAAGGGGACGACTCCGCATGGGCCGTTTCCGAGAATGGCGAGATCGCCGCCTCTGTCTGCGCGCAGGCCGACAATGCGAGCGAAAGCAGCGCTGCAAGCGCAACGAAGCGACGGGAAGGGGCGTGCCGCGCAGCGGACATGGGCGATCGAGAATTCCAGTGTTGCAGGAATGCGGGCGGAAATGGCCAGCCCGGCCTTAAGGCCAAGCTAACGCGGCCATAATGGGGCAACCTTGCAGCAATCTTCGCGCAAGGCTCGCGCGTGTCCCTGGTGCAACAGCCGCTCTATTGCTGGATAATTGCAGCCGGGGCCGTGACCACGAGCTCCAGCGAGCCGCCGACGGTGCCGACCACGCCGTCGGCGATATCGCCCAGGCGATCGCCGAATTGAGGGCCGCGCATTGCGATTCCCCTGTCCGCCTGCAGCCGCTTGCCGATCATCTGGACGACCTTGGGTGAGGCGGCGAACTTGCCGTGGTTGAGACTGTCGCTGGTCGAGACTTCGGACAGATCGATGATATCGACCCCGGATTTCGCCAGCTCCGCGACCGTATCCTTGTCGCTCGCGGAGATCGCCCCCAGGCGCTTCTTGTCGCCGGCGAAGCGGCGCGAAAATTCGAGCGCCTTGTCGTCGGCCGAGACAAAGACCGTCACCGGCGTCTTGATCTCGCGCATCACCGTCTTGAACACATCGAGATCAACATCGGGCGCAGCCAGCATGACGTTGCGGAGCTTTCCGCCGAAATTGCCGTCGCCGCGAATGGATGCCTGCCGCAGGGTTTCCAGCGTCAGCTGCGTTCCCATGGAATGGGCGAGGATGTCGATGCGGCTCGGACCGAGGTCCTTGGCGATCGCGCGCAGGTTCATCTCGAGGAAATCGCGGGAATAGAAGGCGCTTTCCCGGTCGTAAGGGTAGGCCAATAGCTGCCCGCGCGAGGGCCACGTGAACAGCACCGGCACGCCCTTGAAATCCGAGTCATGGACGATCTGGGCGAAACGATAGGCCGCGTCGGCAAAGCTCGTGTTGTAGCCGTGAACGAAGACGAGGACCTCGCGCTCCTTTGCCGGCCTTGCCGCGATCTCGCGCCGGACGCGCGCGACAATCGGGGAGAGGTTGATCCGCTCCACCGAAGTCACCGCGAAATGCTCGGCCGGGTTGGTCTTGCCGTAGCTGCCGGGAAGCTCGAGCTCACCCGACTTGTGCGCCTTCGGCACCGAGATATCGATCTTGGCGAAGGAGAGGTGCCGTCCCCGTTCTCCGGTGAAGTATTGCGGTTCCGCTCCCATCTCACGGGTCGAGGCCACGAAAATCCGCACGGTCCCGACGATATCGGCTGGATTGACGCTGGTAAGCGACAGGTCTCTGGGCGGGCCGCCGCATGCCGCGAGGCCAAGTGGAGCCAGCAAGGCCAGCGCAATCAATCGAACCCGGAACGCCGCACGCATCATGACCGATCTCGTCTCATTGACGTTGCGGATGTTCAAGAGGCGCGGATGACACAGTGATGACCGAACTCGCGGCTTGTCGCCCGAGGCCAAGGCTTGCTAGGTGCCTGTCATGGCTGACGTCTCCACCCTCGCCGATGCAATTCTCTCCGGTGAACGGGCGGCCCTGGCGCGTGCCATCACGCTCGTGGAATCCCGCCGGGCCGATCATCGCAGGCAGGCCCATGCACTGATCCAGCAGGTGCTGCCGCACACCGGAAAATCGATCCGGGTCGGCATCACCGGCGTTCCCGGGGTCGGCAAGTCGACCACCATCGATGCACTCGGCACCTACCTGACAGGGCTCGGTCACAAGGTCGCCGTGCTGGCGGTCGATCCATCCTCGACGCGGAGCGGCGGTTCGATCCTGGGTGACAAGACGCGGATGGCCCGCCTTGCCATCGACCCCAGCGCCTATATCCGCCCCTCCCCGTCTTCCGGCACGCTCGGTGGCGTCGCAGCCAAGACGCGCGAAACGATGCTGCTCTGCGAGGCCGCCGGCTTCGACGTCATCCTGGTCGAGACGGTGGGCGTCGGCCAGTCGGAGACCGCGGTCGCCGATCTCACCGATTTCTTTCTCGTGCTGATGCTGCCCAACGCCGGCGACGAATTGCAGGGCATCAAGAAGGGCATCATCGAGCTCGCCGACATGATTGCCGTCAACAAGGCGGACGGTGCCGGAGCCGTGGCGGCGAAGGCCGCAGCGGCGCAGTACCGCGCGGCCCTGCACATTCTCGCCCCCGTATCGAGCGTCTGGTCCACTCCGGTGGTGACGGTCTCGGGGCTGACGGGCGATGGGCTCGACGCGCTCTGGGCGAAGGTCGAGGATCATCGCCAGCGGATGGGTGCGAGGAATCTGATCCAGGAGAAGCGTCGCCAGCAGGACGTCAAATGGATGTGGGCCATGGTCGAAGACCGCCTGCGCGCCAGGCTCCGGCATGATCCCGTCCTCAAGGCACGAACCCCCGCGCTTGAAGCAGCCGTAGGGGCAGGAGAACTCAACCCCACCCTGGCGGCCGACGAGATCGCGCGGGCGCTCGGCCTTTGAGGTGAGTGATCGCGACGGATGGGGCTGGCCGGCCGGCGCGCGGGCCTGAAACGGTACAACCAGGCCGGCACGCGGCTTGTACGCCTGCGGCGTCATGGAGGCCCTCATGGCGATTTCTCGACGTTCCCTGCTCGCCGCGACCTTTTTTGGGACAGCAGGATCCGTTGCTCCGGCGGCAGCGCAGCAGGCAATGCGGAGCGAACCGGTGCGCGCGCTCGGTCAGCTCGGACTGGAGGCCACTCATTTCGGACTTCGCCCCGGCTCCGCCGACGATCAGTCGCGGCCACTTCAGAATGCGCTCGCGGAAGCGGCCAGGCGCGGCGCGCCCTTGCTGCTGCCGCCGGGGCGCTACCGCGTGTCCAACGTCATCCTGCCCGAGGGCTCACGGCTGGTCGGTGTCCCCGGCGCCACGCAGCTCGTCGCGGCGCAAGCAGGCCCGCTGCTCATCGCCCGCCGCATCAAGCGCACGGCGCTGACAGGGCTCAGTCTCGACGGGCTCGACATCCGCGCCAGCGAGCGAGCCGGACTTGTGGCAGCCGAGGAGGTCCTGGAGTTCACCCTGAATGAATGCGAGTTCGCCAATGCGAGCTCGGTCGGCCTCGTCCTGACCCGAACGGCGGGGCGGATCCAGGCCAGCAGGTTTCGCAGCATGCGCGAATCGGCGCTGTTCTCGCTCGATTCGCGCGGGCTCTCAAGGCAATCAGATCGAGGATTGCGGCAATAACGGCATCCAGATCTGGCGCAGCCAGGCGGGGGACGATCAGTCACTCATTCGCGGCAACCGGATCAACCGTATCCGTTCGGATTCCGGCGGCGACGGGCCAAATGGCAACGGCATCAGCCTATTCCGCGCCGGCGGCGTCATCATCGAGAGCAACAGCCTGCGCGACTGCGCGCTCACCTTCATCCGGAACAACTCCGGTTCGACGGTGCAGATCATCGGCAACCAGGGCAAGCGCTGCGGCGAGACCGCGCTCTATTCGGAATTCGCCTTCGAGGGCGCCATCATCAGCGGCAATCTGCTGGAGGATTGCGCCATGGGAATAAACGTCACCAATCTCGACCATGGCGGGCGGCTCGCCGTCGTCGCCAACAACATCATCCGCAACGCCCAGAAGGGTTATGCCCCGAAAGGCAAGGAGCCGGTCGGGGGCATGGGCGTGCATGTCGAGGCGGAGGCCACCGTGACCGGCAATGTCGTGGAGAATGCCAGCGATGTCGGCATCTCGCTCGGCTGGTCCTGGGCCATGCGCAACCTCGTGGCCACCGGCAACATCGTCCGCAAGACCGGGATCGGCATATCGGTCTCGCTGGTGCCGAAGGAACGCAACGCCCTGATCGCCAACAATGTCATTGCGGACGCGAAGCTCGGTGCCGTMCTCGGCACMGAATACGGCAAGATCGTCACTGGCGACCTGACGCAAGGCACCGACAAGCGGGCGACCGGCATCCGTGTCGAGAACAACGCGGTGAGCTGAAGCACCGGCCCGAAAGTGGATAGCGGTTCTTCGGGAAGGCCGACGCGATCATAAAAGGGTAGACGATCGGACCGGATACGATATCCGATCCGATGATTTAAGCGCTGGCTGCCGCCCTCACGCGCCCGACCTCGATGCCGTTCCAGTTCTTCAGGACGCTTTCGCGCAGCGGCGCAAAGCTCGCCGCTTCCGTCTCGCTCATCGGCAGGAAGCGCGCGATCAGCGAGGCCATCACCACCTCGGCCGCGCGCCCTGCCCCGTCATCGCATTTCAGCGCAATGCCGAGCCCGAGTTCCGGAATCGCGCCGCAATAGACGCCTTCCGCGCCGGTCTTGATGAAGATGCGCTCGCGCAGGAGTTCCATCGCGCGCGTGTCGAACCGGCCGGTTCCCGCGACCATGAAGGGGTGAGCAGCGACCGCCTTGCGGATGCGCAGTGCGGCCTCGGCGCGCTTCGGCCCAAGCCCGTGGCCGGAGCCGAGACGGGCGAAGCCCAGCGCCAGCGACGTCAGCGGCACGGCATAGGTCGGAATCGAGCAGCCGTCGGTGCCCATGAGATCGGCGGAGTGGGCCGCGCCTGTCACCTCTTCGAGCGCGCCGCGCACCGCCTTCTGGACGGCGTGCCCGGCCTTCACGTAACCGGTCGGGTCCTCATCCAGGCCGCAGGAGAGGCAGACGAAACCGGCATGCTTGCCCGAGCAGTTGTTGTTGAGAGCGGTCGGCTCCTGGCCCGCCTTGGAGATGGCGCGCGCCGCAGCCTCGTTCATCGGCCAATGAGCGCCGCATTCGAGGCAACCGGCATCCCGACCGGCCTTCCTCAGCATGCCGAGCGAGGTTTCGGCATGAGCCGGCTCGCCGGAATGCGAGGCGACGGCAAGCGCGATCTCGGCTTCGGTCAAACCGTAGCGGTCGGCAGCGCCGCTCTCGAACAGCGGCAGGGCCTGGATCGCCTTCACCGCCGAGCGCGGGAACACGGGGCGCTCGACATCCCCCAGCGAAAGCACCACAGCGCCGTCCGCATCGACCACGATTGCAGCGCCGCGATGGCGCGATTCGACGACGGCGCCGCGCATCACCTCGGCAAGAACGGGGTTTTCCATAACGATCTCCAGGCTCGCAGAGGCCATGCACATGGTGCCCAGCCTTGTGGCGTTTGCGGCTCGACCTGTCAAAAGCCATAGCGCAGACTGGCGTGGCCTGCGATTCAGGACGTGGTCCACAGCCGCAGAGCCGGAGAAGCCGAGCCAGCCATGTCGACGGATTACGAGACAGAATACAATAACCGCGCCCGCGTGCCGGAGCATCCCGGAATCATTGCCGGCTGGCAGGCGGACGCTGCGGCCTATCGCGGTATCGCGGTCAGCGAACTCGGCATCTCCTATGGCCCGGGCGAGCGGCAACATTACGACCTGTTCAAGCCCGAGGCGGTCAAGGGCAACGCCATCGTGCTCTTCATCCATGGTGGCTACTGGCAGGCGCTCGACCGCTCCTATTTCTCGCATATGGCGCGCGGCGTGAACCGGCTCGGCGTTCCCATGGCGGTCGCGGGCTACGATCTGTGCCCACAGGTCGAGCTCGGCCACATCGTCTGGGAGCTGCAGCAGGCGGCGGCGGCCCTCTGGCGGCAGTTCAACCGGCCGATCGTCGCATCGGGCCATTCGGCGGGCGGGCATCTCGCCGCCTGCCTGCTCGCCACCGACTGGAAGAATGTCGACCCCGACCTGCCGGACCAGCTGGTGCCGGCAGCCTATGGCATCTCCGGCCTCTACAACCTGAAGCCCCTGACCGAGACGAGCATCAACAAGGCGCTCGGACTCGACATGGAATCGGCCGAGCGGGAGAGCCCATTGTTCTGGCCGGCCCCCTCGGGATTGCTGATGGACGCCGTGGTCGGCGGGGCCGAAAGCGATGAATACCTGAAGCAGAGCCGCCGCATCACCGATGTCTGGGGCCTGGAAGGCGTCAGGACGCAGTATGGCGAGATCGACGGCGCGAACCATTTCACCGTCCTTGCCGATCTTCCCGACCCCGACAGTGCAATGAGCAAGCGCCTCGCCGAACTCGCAGGCGCTTGATCTTCCGGCGCGAGGCTCTATCCAGAGGGACAGGATTTTCGGAGCGCGTGATGCAGACCTTCTTCGTCGAGATCAAATGCAAGCTCGGCAAGACCTATGAGGTCGCCAGCGAACTCGCTGATCGCGAGATCGCCTCGGAGATTTATTCGACCGCCGGCAATTACGACATCCTGGCCAAGTTCCACGTCGCCGCGGATGTCGATATCGGCCATTTCGTAGCGCAGAAGGTGCAGTCGATCCCCGAGATCGCCGACACGCACACGATCATCACCTTCAAGGCGTTCTGAGGCCCTTTACCGTCCTCATCCTGCCACGCGCAGGCATGCTCCGGCCCTACGAATCCGTGGAGAAGGACATTCTCCACGCGGTGGCTGCTGGCCATGCCGGCTCCGATCCGCCAAAATATCCACTGAACTCGGGAGGTTCTTTCAATGAGAAACGTCGCCACACTCGCCAGCCGCGCCGCCATGGCCGCGGCGCTGTCTCTGGTCGCGGGTGCCGCTGTCGCGCAGGAATTGCGCATCGGCATCTCGGCCGAGCCGAGCGCGATGGACCCGCACTATCACAACCTGACCCCCAACAACATGCTGGCCCGGCACATCTACGAGCCGCTGGTCGGCCAGGACGCCTCGCAGCGGCTGGTTCCCAGCCTCGCCGAAAGCTGGAAGGCGATCGACGACACGACCTGGGAGTTCAAGCTCCGCCAGAACGTCAAGTTCCATGACGGCTCGCCCTTCACCGCCGACGACGTGCTCGCGACCTTCCAGCGCGCKCCGAACGTGCCCAAGAGCCCCTCGAGCTTCTCGGCCTATGTCCGCGGCAAGGAGATCAGCAAGGTCGACGACTACACGATCCGCATCAAGACCGCCGCGCCGGCGCCGCTGGTGCCGACCGATCTTTCGACCTTCGGCGTCATCTCCGCCAAGTGCAAGGACACCACCACCGAGGAATTCAACGCCGGCAAATGCGCGGCGGGCGGCACCGGCCCCTACAAGCAGGCCGAGTTCGTCTCGGGCGACCGCGTCGTCATGACCGCCAATGACAGCTGGTGGGGCGGCAGCAAGGATCTCTGGAAGAAGGTGACGTTCCGTGTCGTCACTTCGGCGCCCACCCGGGTCGCGGCCCTGCTCGCCGGCGATGTCGACATGATCGAAGCCGTTCCGACCTCGGATGTCGCCAAGCTCAAGGGCGACAAGAACCTGAATGTCGTCAGCCAGGTCTCGAACCGCGTGGTCTATTTCCACATGGACCATTTCCGCGACGTCTCCCCCTTCATCAAGGGCAAGGACGGCTCCGAGATCAAGAATCCGCTGAGGGATGTCCGCGTCCGCAAGGCGCTTTCGATGGCGATCAATCGGCCAGGCATCGTCGAGCGCATCATGGAGAAGGAGGCGATCCCCGCTGGCCAGCTCCTGCCCGATTCATTCTTCGGCACCTCCAAGAACCTGAAGCCGGTCGCCTTCGATCTCGCCGGCGCCAAGAAGCTGCTGGCCGAGGCCGGGTACCCGAACGGCTTCAAGATGAAGATGCACGGGCCGAACGGGCGCTACACCAACGACACCAAGATCATCGAGGCCGTCGCCCAGATGTTCGCGCGGCTCGGCATCGAGACCGAGGTCGAGACGCTGCCCCCGGCCAACTTCTTCACCCGCGCTTCGCAGGGCGCAGCGGGCAATGTACCGGAATTCTCCTTCATCCTCGTCGGCTGGGCCGCCGGAACGGGCGAGTCCTCGGACTCGCTCAAGGCGCTGCTTGCGACCTTCAACCCGCAGAAGGGCATGGGAGCGACAAATCGCGGCCGCTACTCCAACCCGGCCTTCGACGCGAAGGTCGAGGAAGGCCTGCGCACGGTCGACGACAAGAAGCGCGATGCCATCTTCGGCGAGGCGATGGAGATCGGCATGAACGATGTCGGGCTGATCCCGACACATTTCCAGCTCAACACCTGGGCTGCCCGCAAGGGCTTCAAGGTCGAGCCGCGCTCCGACGAGTACACGCTCGCGACCTCCGTCACCAAGCAGTGACCGCGTCGGCGGATTGACGTCGTTCCCGGGCTCAGGCCCGGGAACCTCTCGCCGATGACCGCTGGTCACCGAAGGGTCGGAGCAAACCCGGCCACGCTGTTTTGAGCGCTGCGTTCGCGCACACCATCCCGCTCGCGAAGGAACCAACCCGATGGCTGCCTTCATCCTTCGTCGCCTGGCGCAGGCCCTCTTCGTCATCGGCGCGATGCTGGTCATCGTCTTCTTCGGCGTGAACGTCGTCGGCGACCCGATCTACATGCTCGTCTCGCCGGAGATGAACCAGGAGCAGATCGCCGAAACGGCCCGCTCGCTCGGCCTCGACCGACCGATCTGGGAACAGTTCCTGATCTTCCTGAAGAATGCCATGCAAGGCGATCTCGGCCGCTCCTTCGTGCATGGCGAGTCCGCGATCAAGCTCATCCTGTCGCGCATGCCGGCGACGCTGGAACTCGCCCTTGTCGCGCTTTTCATGGCGATCGTGATCGGGCTGCCGCTTGGCCTCTATGCGGGGCTGAAACCGGAGAGCAAGGCCTCGCGCGCGATCATGGCGATCTCGATCCTCGGCTTCTCGCTGCCGACATTCTGGGTCGGGCTGATGCTGATCCTCGCCTTTGCCGTCGGATTGGGCTGGTTCCCCGCCACGGGCCGGGGCGAAACCGTCTCCGTCTTCGGCATCGAGACTTCGCTGCTGACGCTCGACGGCTGGCAGCATGTGGCCCTGCCGGCGCTGAACCTCGCACTGCTCAAGATCTCGCTTGTCATCCGCCTGGCACGGGCCGGGGCACGCGAGGCGGCCCTGATGGACTATGTCAAATTCGCCCGTGCCAAGGGCCTTTCGCAGTGTCGGATCATCGGCGTCCACATCCTGAAGAACATCATGATCCCGATCGTCACCGTGCTCGGGCTCGAATTCGGCTCGCTCGTCGCCTTTTCCGTCGTGACGGAGACGATCTTCGCCTGGCCCGGCATGGGCCGCCTCCTGCTGGAGGCGATCACCCGGCTCGATCGACCGGTCATCGTCGCCTATGTCATGGTTGTCGTCGTGCTGTTCGTGACGATCAACCTGCTGGTCGATCTGGTTTATTCCGCGCTCGATCCGCGCGTCCGCCTGACGGAGGCCAGCACGTGAGCGAGACCAGTCTGCCCACGGTCACGACGACCCCGACCGCGCCGGCCAGGGAAGAGACGCCGCTGCGGCGCTTCGTCCGCAGCTTCATCGAGGATCGCGTTGCGCTGATCGGCCTCCTGGTCTTCGCGACGATCGTGCTGCTGGCGCTCGCCGCGCCGCTGATCGCCCCGCAAAACCCCTATGACCTCGCGGCGGTCGATGTGATGGACTCCCGCCAGCCGCCAGGCGCCGTGGCCGGCGAGGGCTTTACGATGTGGCTGGGCTCCGACGGTGTCGGCCGCGATCTGCTCTCCGGCATTCTCTACGGCCTGCGCATTTCGCTGATGGTGGGGGCCTTCTCCGGGCTGATCGCCGCGACCGTCGGCATGACCGTCGGACTGATCGCCGCCTATGCCGGCGGCAAGGTCGAGACCGTGATCATGCGGCTCGTCGACCTGCAACTATCGCTGCCCTCGGTCCTCGTCGCGCTGATCCTGGTCGCTGCGCTCGGCAAGGGCGTCGACAAGATCATCATTGCCCTCGTCATCGTGCAATGGGCCTATTACGCCCGCACCGTCCGCGGCTCCGCGCTGGTCGAGCGCCGCAAGGAATATGTCGAAGCGGCGCAGTCGCTCGGCCTCTCCCATGCGCGCACCGTCTTCCGCCATATCCTGCCGAACTGCCTCGCCCCGGTCATCGTGATCGCGACCGTGCAGACCGCGCATGCGATCTCGCTGGAGGCGACGCTGTCGTTCCTCGGAGTCGGCCTGCCGCAAACGGAGCCGTCGCTCGGCGTGCTGATCGCCAACGGCTTCCAGTACATGATCTCGGGCAGCTACTGGATCTCGGTCTTCCCCGGCCTCGCCTTGCTCATGACCATCGTCTCGATCAACCTGGTCGGCGACAGGTTGCGCGACGTGTTGAACCCGCGCCTGGAGAAGTGAAGCCATGAGCGATCACGTGCTCCAGGTCAGCGATCTCAAGACCCATTTCTTCACCCGCGCCGGCACGGTGAAGTCGGTCGACGGCGTCTCGTTCCATGTCCGTCGCGGGGAAGTGCTCGGCCTGGTCGGCGAATCCGGCTCGGGCAAATCGGTCACCGGCTTCTCGATCATGGGGCTGATCGATCCCCCCGGCCGCATTGTCGAGGGCTCGATCAAGCTCAACGGCAAGGAGCTCGTCGGCCTCGGGGAAGACGAATTCCGGACGGTCCGCGGTCGCGAGGTCGCGATGATCTTCCAGGATCCGATGATGACGCTGAACCCGGTCCTGCGCATCGACACGCAAATGATCGAAGCCGTCACCGCCCATGACAAGGTCTCGCACAAGGCAGCGCGGGCCCGCGCCCGGGATGCCCTCGCCAAAGTCGGCATCCCCTCGCCCGAAGAGCGGTTGAATGCCTATCCGCACCAGTTCTCGGGCGGCATGCGCCAGCGTGTCGCGATCGCGATCGCGCTGCTGCATCGTCCACCGCTGATCATTTGCGACGAGCCGACCACCGCGCTCGACGTCACCATCCAGAGCCAGATCCTTGCCGAGATGCAATCCCTCTGTGCCGAAACCGGGACTGCCCTGGTCTGGATCACCCATGACCTCGGCGTCGTCGCCGGGCTCGCCGACCGGATCGCGGTGATGTATGCCGGCCGCATCGTCGAGGCGGGCGCGGTCGATCCCGTGCTCGACACGCCCTTGCACCCCTATACCGCCGGCCTGCTCGGCTCGCTGCCGAGCGAGGGGGACCCTGGTGAGATGCTGCGCCAGATCAGGGGCTCGACGCCTTCGCTCGCTCGCCTGCCGCAGGGCTGCGCCTTTGCCCCACGCTGCGACTACGCTCAGGGCGACTGCCTCACGATCGCGCCAGCCACGACGGCTTTCCCCGGCGAGCGCGGCGTGCGCTGTCATCATCCCCTGAGCGGAACCGGGGTTGCGGCATGAACGATACACCGATCCTCACCCTCGAAAGCGTCTCGAAGCGCTTCGCCAAACCGCTCGACGCGGCCGCGAAATTCGCGAACTGGTTCGGCGCCGGCAATACCGAAGAGGTCGTGCACGCGGTCGACAGCGTCGATCTCTCGATCCGGGCCGGCGAGGTCGTCGGGCTGGTCGGCGAATCCGGCTGCGGCAAATCAACGCTCGGACGGGTCGTCGCGGGGATTCACAAGGCGAGCGCCGGCCGCGTGAGCTGGCGCGGGCGCTATACCGACGAGATGGGCACCGAGGAGCGCCACGCTGCGACGCTGGCCATCCAGATGATCTTCCAGGACCCGATGTCCTCGCTCAACCCGCGCATGCGGGTCAGCGACATCGTCGGCGAAGCGCCCGTCGTGCACGGGCTGACGACACGCGCCGGCCAGGCGGATTATGTCGACGATATTCTCAATCGCGTCGGCCTCGACCCGACCTACAAGCGGCGCTATCCGCACCAGTTCTCGGGCGGCCAACGTGCCCGCATCGGCATCGCGAGAGCACTGGCGGTGAAGCCGGAATTCCTCGTCTGCGACGAAAGCGTGGCTGCTCTCGATGTCTCGATTCAGGCCCAGGTCCTGAATCTTTTCATGAAGCTGCGCGACGAACTCAACCTGACCTACCTCTTCATCAGCCACGACCTCGGCGTCGTCCGGCACCTCTCGGACCGGGTCGTGATCATGTATCTCGGCCGTGTCGTCGAGGCCGCGCCCGCCGCCGCCCTCTTCAAGGGGCCGCAGCACCCCTATGCCCAGGCACTCCTCGCCAATGTGCCGACGATCACGGCTCGCAAGAAGCGTTTTGCGCCGGTCAGCGGCGAGATCCCCTCGCCGCTGCACCCGCCATCAGGTTGCCATTTCCACCCGCGCTGTCCGCATGCCGGGCCGCGCTGCAAGGCGGAGCGGCCGGAGCTGAAAACGATCGCGTCCGGCCATGTCGCGGCCTGTCACTTGCATGACGGCGGCGTCGGAGCGATGGCGGCCTGAAGCGATCCTGTCGTTTCGGTTGAATGATTGTTGCCCCCGGCACGCTTGACGGCACCGCGTTTCCGGGCGACCTCCAAGCTGATTTGGCCTTGGGCCGTGGAGCCAGGAACGCAGGACGATGAAAAGCACCTTGTCGACGGATCTTCGCTCGGGCGCGCTCGTCTACCACCGCCTGCCCCGGCCCGGTAAGCTCGAGATCCAGGCAACGAAGCCTCTCGGCAACCAGCGCGACCTGGCGCTCGCCTATTCTCCCGGTGTGGCTGCCGCCTGCGAGGCGATCGTCGACGACCCCGCGGAAGCCGCCGAACTGACCTCGCGCCAGAACCTCGTCGCGGTCATCACCAACGGCACAGCCGTTCTCGGCCTCGGAGATATCGGCCCGCTCGCCTCCAAGCCGGTGATGGAGGGCAAGGCGGTCCTGTTCAAGAAATTCGCCGGGATCGACTGCTTCGACATCGAGGTCGACCAGAAGAACATCGAGAAATTTGTCGATGTCGTTGCGGCGCTGGAACCGACCTTCGGCGGCATCAACCTCGAGGACATCAAGGGTCCCGAATGCTTCGAGATCGAGGAGCAGCTCAAGGCCCGGATGAACATCCCGGTCTTCCATGACGATCAGCACGGCACCGCGATCATCGTCAGCGCCGCGATCCTGAACGGGCTCGATCTCGCGGGAAAACAGATCGGCGACGTCAAGATCGTCGTCTCCGGCGCCGGCGCAGCCGCGCTTGCCTGCCTCAACCTTCTGGTCGAGCTCGGGGCCAGGCGCCGGAATATCTGGGTCACTGACCTTGAAGGCGTGGTCCACAAGGGCCGCAACACGCTGATGGACCGCTGGAAGGAGGTCTATGCGCAGGAGACCGATGCGCGGACGCTCAGCGACGTGATCGGCGACGCCGATGTCTTCCTCGGCCTGTCTGCCGCCGGCGTCCTGAAGCCCGAGATGGCCAAGCGCATGGCGGCGAGTCCGCTGATCTTGGCGCTGGCCAACCCGAACCCGGAGATTACGCCCGAGGATGCGCTTGCTGCACGTCCTGACGCGATGATCTGCACCGGCCGCTCGGACTATCCGAACCAGGTCAACAACGTCCTGTGCTTCCCCTACATCTTCCGTGGCGCGCTCGATGTGCACGCCACGACGATCAACGAAGCGATGAAGCTCGCCGCCGTGCGCGCGATTGCATCGCTGGCGCGGGAGGCCACGTCCGACATCGCGGCGCGCGCCTATGGCGGCGAATCGCAGACATTCGGCGCGACCTCGCTGATCCCGAATCCGTTCGATCCGCGCCTGATCCTGCGTATTGCCCCGGCAGTCGCGCAGGCTGCGATGGATACCGGCGTCGCACGCAAGCCGCTGGCCGATATCGAGGCCTATCGCGAGGACCTGTCGCGCTTCGTCTTCCGTTCCGGCTTCATCATGAAGCCGCTCTTTGCGCAGGCGAAGGCCGACCCCAAGCGCGTCATCTACGCCGAAGGCGAGGATGAGCGCGTGCTGCGCGCCGCTCAAGTGGCGCTGGAGGAAGGCATGGCCGTGCCGATCCTGATCGGCCGCCCGAGCGTCATCGAAACCCGGGTGAAGCGCTTCGGCCTGACGATCCGGCCAGGCATCGATTGCGAGGTGATCAACCCCGAGGATGATCCGCGTTATCGCGACTACGTGCAGACCTATCTCGAGATCGCCGGCCGGCGGGGCATCACGCCGGAGGCCGCACGCGTGCTGGTGCGCACCAACAACACGGTGATCGCGGCACTCTCGGTGATGCGCGGCGAGGCCGATGCCATGATCACCGGCCTGGAAGGGCGCTTCCTGTCGCGGCTGCGGCACATCAAGGACATCATCGGGCTTGCGCCCGGCGCACGTGACATCTCGGCGATGACGCTGATCATCACCAACAAGGGCGCCTTCTTCCTGGCCGACACCCATGTGAAGCATGATCCGACCGCCGAGGAGATCGCCGACATGGCGGTGATCGCGGCGAGCCATGTCTCGCGCTTCGGCATCACGCCCAAGATCGCCCTGCTCTCGCATTCGGATTTCGGCGCGGCCGACACCCCCTCCTCGCTGAAGATGCGCAAGGCGGTCTGCCTGATCCGCGAGCGCGCGCCGGAACTCGAATGCGACGGTGAGATGGAGGCCGACACCGCCCTCCTGCCGATGGTGCGCGACAGGGTGCTGCCCTCCTCGCATCTCAAGGGCGTCGCCAATGTGCTGATCTTCCCGAATCTCGACGCCGCCAACATCGCCTACCAGTTCGCCAAGGTGCTGGCGGATGCGCTCCCGGTCGGCCCGATCCTGATCGGAGCGGCCAAGCCGGTGCATATCCTGACCGGTTCGGTGACGGCACGCGGCGTCGTCAACATGACGGCCGTGGCCGTGGTCGAGGCGCAGGAACGCGCGGCGGCTTTGCCGGCCTAGTCAGGAGGCGTTGCAGCGGCGCCGTTTCCTGCCATTCTGCGGTGCTCCGGCGGAACGGGATTGCGGGGAACAGGCCATGCGCATCATCAGGATGCTGCTGCGGCTCGCGGCTGTCATGCTTCCGATCTTGGCCGCGGCAGCGGCCAGCGCGCAGGAGCCCCTGCGCGAGGAGAGCACCTTCCTCCGGATCAAGCTCGACGGGCGTGACATCAGGCTCGAGGCGCTGATCGTCAGGCCGGAGCGTGCTGAGGGTCGCCTCCCGCTGGCGCTGATCACTCATGGCAAATCCTCGAGCAGCGTCAGCATGGGCGATTTGCGGGCGGCGTCCTACGCCACCGTCGCCCGGGATTTTGCCCGGCGTGGCTGGCTCGCAGCCGTCGTCATGCGTCGTGGCTTCGGCCAGTCGGACGGGCCCTTCCCGGCCTCGACCTCCTGCGCCGATCTCGATTTCACCAGCCGATTCGAGGCGGATGCCAGCGAACTCGAAGCCGCCCTGCGGGTGCTGCAACAGCGCGACGATGTCGACCCGGCGCGCGCCATTGCGGTCGGAGAATCGGCGGGGGGCGCGGCGGTCCTGGCGCTCGCCCAGCGCAAACCAGCGGGCTTGCGCGGCATCGTCAATGTCGCCGGCGGCCTGAATATCGACAGCTGTGTCGACAAGGCGCGCGATGCGCTGGTCGGCATCGTCAAGGGCTGGCAGGTGCCCGGCGCGCCACCACAGCTCTGGATCTATGCGAAAAACGACGAGCTGTTTCCGCCCGCGCTCGTCGACCGCATGCGCGGCGCCGCACGCGATGCCGGCGGCGATATCCGCTTCATCGAGCTGCCCGAAGTCCGGCCCACTGGTCACCTGATCTTCCGTCACGGACAGGCCCGGTTCTTCTGGCTGCGCGAAGTGGATGCGTCGCTGCGTGCCTGGAAGCTGCCGACCTGGTCGCCCGCCCAAGCAAGGGAGCTCTTTGCCAAGCTGGGGCTGACGGCACGCGCCGCCGCATTCGAGCAGTATTTTGCAGCGCCCGGCGAGAAGGCGATGGCGCTCAGCCGGTCGCGCAAGCATTTCCGCTACACCTTTGGCTCCCAGACGCTCGATCGCGCCAAGGAAGCGACGCTGAACGATTGCGCCAAGGCCGCTGGCGATTGCGTGATCGCCTTCGAGAACGACACGTTCATGCTGCCCTCCGGCGGCGCCCCGTAAACGAAACTGGGATCAAGATTTTTTCCTGCTTGGCAGCGCGCGAACGCCGCGCTCTACTCTCCCGGTCATGTCAGGAACAGGCAGGAAGACCTGCCCTCAGGGGAGTTTCGTCATGTTCAGGATCACGCGCCGCGCGGCGCCGCTCGCCATTGCCGCGGGTCTGGCGCTCGCCACCACCACGGTCGCACAAGCCCAGGTCACCTTCCATCGCGGCAACGACTCCGATCCCGAGACGCTCGACGCGCACAAGACCTCGACCGTGTCGGAAGCGCATCTGCTGCGTGATCTCTCCGAAGGGCTCGTCATCCACCACATCAACGGCACCGTCGTGCCCGGCGTGGCCGAAAGCTGGACGATCAGCCCGGACGGCAAGACCTACACCTTCAAGCTGCGCCCTAATGCGAAATGGTCGAACGGGGACGCGGTGAAGGCCTCGGATTTCGTCTTCTCGCTGCGGCGGATGGTCAATCCCGAGACGGGGGCGAAATACGCGAACATCCTCTATCCGATCCTGAACGCGGAGAAGATCAACAAGAGCGACGGGGGCGCGAAGCTTGCCGATCTGGGTGTGACGGCCGTCAATGACACGACGCTCGAGATCAAGCTGGAGCGATCGACCCCGTATTTTCTCGAATTGCTGACGCACCAGACCGGACTTCCGGTCCATCCTGCCTCAGTCGAGAAATTCGGCAGCGATTTCGTCAAGCCGGAGAACTGGGTTTCGAACGGCGCCTATGTGCTCAAGGAGTTCGTGCCGAACTCCCATATCAAGCTTGAAAAGAACAAGGCCTTCCACGACGCGGCCAACGTCAAGATCGATACGGTGATCTATTACCCGTCGCCGGATCTCGCCGCCGCCGCCCGGCGTTTCCAGGCCGGCGAACTGCATATGACGACCGACATTCCTGCCGACCAGATCAAGCAGCTGCGCGAGAAACTGGGCGATCAGGTCAAGATCGCGCCCTATCTCGGCACCTATTTCCTCATCATCAACAGCTCGAAGAAGCCCTTCGACGATGTCCGCGTCCGCCAGGCCCTGTCCATGGTGCTCGACCGTGAGTTCATCGCCGACGAGATCTGGGGCGGCACGATGCTGCCGGCCTATGGCGTCATTCCGCCGAATATCGGCAATTACGGCACGGCCGCCGAAGCCGACTTCAAGAACGCCTCGCCGCTCGACCGCGAGGAGAAGGCCAAGCAGTTGCTCAAGGATGCGGGCTTCGGGCCCGGCATGCCCTTGAAGATACAGCTCCGCTACAACACGACCGATAACAACCGACGCACCGTCATCGCCATTGCCGAGCAGTGGAAGGCGCTCGGCGTCGAGACCAGCTTCATCAACACCGACGGCAAGACCCATTTCGCCCTTCTGCGTGACGGTGGCGATTTCGACATCGCCCGCTATGGCTGGATAGGCGATTTTTCGGACCCTCAGAACTTCCTGTTCCTGTTCCTCAGCGACAACAAGGGGTTCAATTCCGGCAAGTACAACAACCCGACCTTCGACGGCTTGCTTGCCAAGGCCGCCGACGAGATCGACCTGACCAAGCGCGCCGCGATCCTGCGCGAGGCCGACGCGATCCTGGCTGCCGAGGTGCCGTGGATTCCGGTGATGTTCTATTCGTCGAAGAACCTGGTCTCGCCCAAGCTCGTCGGCTTCCAGCAGAATCTGCGCGGCGCGCTGCCGACACGCTTCATGAGCCTGAAGCCGTAAGAAACCCGCGTGTCATGGCCGGGCCTGCCCGGTCATGACACCGCAGACGGCCCGGTTCATTCGGAATGCTCTCCTTCATCCTGCGTCGCCTCGCCATCGCGATCCCGACCCTGTTCGTGATCGTGACGATTTCCTTCTTCCTGATGCGCGTCGCACCGGGCGGACCGTTCGACCTCGAACAGCCGCTGGAAGCGAAGGTGATGGAGAACCTGCGCCGGATCTATCAGCTCGACCGGCCGCTCTATCAGCAATATCTGACCTATCTCGCGGCATTGATCAGGGGTGATTTCGGCCCTTCCTTCTACTTCCGCGACTTCTCTATCGCCGAGCTCTTCGCTCAGGGGCTGCCGGTCTCGATGCGGCTGGGCGCATCGGCACTCGCTCTTGCCCTGCTGATCGGCGGCCCGCTCGGCGTGCTCGCAGCCTTCCGCCAGAACCAGCATGCCGACCATGCGGTAATGGGCTTCGCGACGGCCGGCATCACCATTCCCAATTTCGTGGTCGCGCCCGTGCTGCAGATCGTCTTCGGGCTGATGCTGGCCTGGTTGCCGGTCGGCGGCTGGAATGGCGGTGCGGTCCGCAACACCATCCTGCCGATCGTGACCTTGGCGCTGCCGCAGATCGCGGTGATCGCGCGGATGACCCGCGCGGCGATGATCGAGACCCTGCGCGCCAACCATATCCGCACCTTGCGGGCACAAGGGCTTTCCAGCGTGACGGTCGCACTGCATGCCCTGCGCGGCGCGGCGCTGCCCGTCGTCTCCTATCTCGGGCCGGCCGCCGCGGCCTTGCTGACGGGCTCGGTCGTGGTCGAGAGCATTTTCGCCGTTCCCGGGATCGGCCGCTATTTCGTCGAGGGTGCGCTCAACCGCGACTACACCCTGGTGATGGGCACGGTCGTTGTCGTGGCGATCTTCGTGCTGGTCTTCAATCTCGTCGTCGACGTTGTCTATGCGCTGCTCGATCCGCGCGTCAGGCTGGAGTGAGCGCATGAGCGAGATCACGCTTGCCCCCCTGCCCGTCACCGGGCGCTCGCTCTGGCAGGATGCCCGCATCCGCCTGATGCGCAACCGCGCAGCGGTCGCGAGCCTGATCGTGCTGGCGCTGATGACGCTGGCCTGCCTGATCGGCCCGTTGATGACCGGGCATCCGCATGATCGGGTCTACCAGGACTATGTCCGTGTGCCCGCCAGCATCGAGAGCTATCCCAAGGCCGAGGCGATACCAGCCGCCGTGCAGCGCATCGCCTCGCGCGTCCGGGCGACGGCGAGCGATATCGCTGTAGGCCAGGATAGCGTGCGCCTGACGCTGACGTCACAGCGCCCGATCGATCAGCGGCTTCTCGTCTATTTCGATCGCTCAGACCAGTTCGGCACACCGAAGATCCTGGCCAATGAGGAAGATGGCCGCAGGCTCGCTCTGGAAGTGCCGATCAAGCGGCAGCGCTTCTGGTTCGGCACCGATGCCAATGGCCGCGACCTGCTGACCCGCACGCTGATCGCCGGGCGGGTTTCCCTGGCGATCGGCCTGCTCGCGACGGGTGTCGCGCTCGTGATCGGCGTCAGCTACGGCGCCACAGCAGGCTATCTCGGCGGACGCATCGACATGCTGATGATGCGCATCGTCGACGTGCTCTATTCGCTGCCCTTCATCTTCTTCGTCATCCTGCTGGTCGTCTTCTTCGGCCGGAATTTCATCCTGATGTTCCTTGCCGTCGGCGCGATCGAATGGCTCGACATGGCCCGGATCGTTCGCGGACAGACACTCTCGATCAAGCGACAGGAATATGTGCTGGCGGCCGAGGCGCTCGGCGTCACGACCGGCGGCATCCTGAGGCGCCATGTCATTCCCAACACGCTTGGCCCGGTCATCATCTATGTCACGCTGCTGGTGCCGAAGATCATCCTGCTCGAGAGCTTTCTCTCCTTCCTCGGCCTTGGCGTGCAGGAGCCGATGACGAGTTGGGGCGTGCTGATCTCGGACGGCGCCCGCTCGATCCAGGGCGCGCCCTGGATGCTGATCTTCCCGGCGAGCTTCCTGGTGACCACGCTGTTCGCGCTGAACTTCCTCGGCGATGGCCTGCGCGACGCGCTCGATCCCAGGGATCGCTGAGATGGGGGACGCTCCGATCCTCGAGATCCGCGACCTGCGCGTGCGCTTCCGGACCAATGATGGGCTGCTCGATGCGGTGAACGGCGTCGATATCGCTGTCGGAGCCGGCGAATTCGTCGCCATCGTCGGCGAATCCGGTTCCGGCAAAAGCCAGACGGTGATGGCCGCGATGGGCCTGCTCGCTGGGAATGGCGAGGTGGAAGGCTCGATCCGCTATCGCGGCACGGAGCTGCTCGGGCTGAAACCCAAGCAACTCAATGCCTATCGCGGCCGGAAGCTCGCGATGATTTTCCAGGAGCCCATGACATCGCTCGACCCGCTGTTCCGGATCGGCAGCCAGATGGCCGCKCCTCTGCGCAAACACCAGGGATTGTCACGCAGCGCCGCGCGGACGCGGGCGCTCGAACTCCTGAAACTCGTCCAGATTCCCCGGCCGCAGGAACGGCTCGATGCCTATCCGCACGAGCTCTCAGGCGGGCAGCGCCAACGCGTCATGATCGCGATGGCCCTGGCCAATGATCCCGATATCCTGATTGCCGACGAACCGACGACAGCGCTCGACGTCACCATCGAGGCCGAGATCCTGGCGCTGATCGCCGATCTCAGAAAGCGGCTCGGCATGGCCGTCGTCCTGATCAGCCACGATCTCGGGCTGGTGCGGAAATATGCAGAGCGCGTCTATGTGATGAAGTCTGGCGAAGTGGTGGAGAGCGGAACCACCGAGGTCCTCTTCGCAGCACCGAGCCATCCCTATACCAAGCTGCTGCTCTCGGCAGAGCCCGCAGGCCATAAGCAACCTGCGCCGAAGGGCGCCCCGATCCTGCTCGAGGCCCGTGACCTGCGCGTCAGCTACGATCTCGGTCGTGGCTTTCTCAAGCGCAGGAACGGCTTGCTCCACGCCGTCGACGGTGTCGATCTGACCCTGCAGCGCGGCCAGACCATCGGCATCGTCGGGGAGTCCGGCTCGGGAAAGTCGACGCTGGGAAAGGCGCTACTCAGGCTCGTGCCGGCCAGCGGGCAGATCCGATTCGAGGACCGGGCGCTGGCGCCGCTCGATCGCTMGCAGATGCGGCCGCTGCGCAAGAGCCTGCAGGTCGTTTTCCAGGACCCATTCGGCTCGCTCTCGCCGCGGCTCACCGTAGGCGAGATCGTCAGCGAGGGGCTGCTGGTCCACGCGCCCCATCTGACGCGCGCCGAACGCGACATGCGCGCGGCGCAGGCCCTGGAGGAGGTCTCGCTCGATCCGCGCCTGCGCAACCGCTATCCGCACGAATTCTCGGGCGGCCAGCGCCAACGCATCGCGATCGCGCGCGCGATGATCCTGCACCCGGCGCTGGTCGTACTGGACGAGCCGACCTCGGCGCTCGATCGTACCGTGCAGAAGAGCATCGTGGCGTTGCTCAAGGACCTCCAGGCCCGCCACGACCTCTCCTATCTCTTCATCAGCCACGACCTCGCCGTGGTCCGCGCCATGGCCGACACGATCATGGTGATGAAGGATGGCAGCGTCGTCGAAAGCGGACCAACCGAGGCGATTTTCGCCGCACCGCGCGAGGGCTACACGCAGAGGCTGATCGCGGCCGCGCTCAAGGCGTAAACGGAAGATATCCGGTCCGGCCCGGTGGCCGTGGCGGTCCTCGTCCCTTCGGCGCGGCAGTGTTGCGCCCGACGCCGATCTGCAAGCCGGCTTTGGCACTCGCCTCCCGCCCGCGCCTCCGCTACCAATGCCGACGTTCCTTCAACCACGAGACCGAAGCCGATGAGCCGTATTGTCTATGTGAATGGTGAGTACCTGCCCGAGGAAGAGGCCAGGATCTCGATTTTCGACCGCGGCTTCATCTTCGGCGACGGCATCTACGAGGTCTCGGCGGTGCTCGGCGGCAAGCTGGTCGACTGCGACGCGCATCTTGCCCGTCTGGAGCGCTCCTGCGGAGAAATCCGGCTCGCCCTGCCCTGGTCGCGCGCCGAACTGACCGCCATCCATGAGGAGCTGATCAAGCTCAACAATATCKACGAGGGCGGTATCTATCTCCAGGTMTCGCGCGGCGCTGCCGACCGTGACTTCGCCTTCCCGAAGGATGTGGCGCCGACCCTGGTGATGTTCTCGCAGGCCCGCAACCTGAGCGAGGCCCCCGCCGCCAAGACCGGCATCAAGGTCGTCTCCTGCCCGGACCTGCGCTGGGCCCGCCGGGACATCAAGAGCGTCAACCTGCTCGGGCCGGTGCTGGCCAAGCAGTTCGCCGCCGAAAGCGGCGCGCAGGAAGCCTGGCTGGTGGAAGATGGCGTCGTCACCGAAGGTGCGTCCTCGACCGCCTGGATCGTCAAGGGCAAGACGCTGATCTCGCGGCCGCTCTCGAACAAGGTCCTGCCGGGCATCACCCGCAAGGCTGTTCTGGCTTTCCTCGCCGAAACCGGCTTCACCTTCGAGGAACGCACGTTCACGCTGGATGAGGCGCTCGATGCCGAGGAGGCCTTCATCACCTCGGCCAACAGCTTCGTGATGCCGGTGGTCTCGATCGACGGCCATACGATCCACAATGGCGCGCCGGGCCCAACCGCGATCCGCCTGCGCGAAATCTATATCGACTTCGCCAGGAAGGGCGGCGTGCTGGGCTGATCGCCCACACGCTCCCCCGCGACATAGGTCGCGGCGACATTGCGCTCGTCACCCAGCGTGACGAGCACGAAGAGTTCCTCGGCGAGATCGCGCGCCGTTTCCAACCGGTGCGCCATGGCCCGCGTCGCTGCCGGGTCGAGCACCACGACATCCGCCTCGCGGCCGGGCTCGAGCGAGCCGATGAGATGATCGAGCCCCAACGCCACCGCATTGCCGCGCGTGATGGCATGGAGCGCCGCGAACGCGGAAAGCGACTGGCCCTGCAGCTGCAGCACCTTGTAGGCCTCGGCCATGGTCCGCAACATCGAGTAGCTGGTGCCGCCGCCGATATCGGTCGCGACCGCAACCCGTACGCCTTCCCGCTTCGCCCGGGCCCAGTCGAACAGGCCTGAACCGAGGAAGAGGTTCGACGTCGGACAGAACACGGCGACAGCTCCGGCCTCGGCAAAAGCACGCCATTCATGCTTGGTCATGTGGATGCAGTGGCCCAACAGGCTCTTGCGGCCGAGCAGGCCGTAATCCCGATAGATGCCGGCATAATCATCGGCATCCGGATAGAGCTGGCAGGCCAACGAGATCTCGGCCTGGTTCTCGTTGATATGGGTCTGGACGAAGCAGTCCGGATGTTCAGAGGCGAGTCGCCCGGCAGCGGCCAGCTGCTCCGGTGTCGAGGTCACCGCAAAGCGCGGCGTGATCGCATAGAGCTGGCGTCCCCTGCCGTGCCAGCGCTCGATCAGGGCCTTGCTGTCGGCATAGCTGCTCTCGGCCGTATCGGTCAGCGCCGCCGGGGCGTTGCGGTCCATCATCACCTTGCCGGCAATCATCCGCGTGTTGCGGCGCTCCGATTCGGCGAAGAAGGCTTCGGCCGATTGACGGTGAACGGAGCAGTAGACGGCCGCCGTGGTGGTGCCGCTCGCCAGCAACTCGTCCAGCAGGAACCGCGTCAGCTTCTCCGGATGTCCCTGCTGCGCCAGCTTCTGCTCCTCGACGAAGGTGTATTTGTTCAGCCACTCCATCAGCTGCGCACCATAGGAGGCGATCACCTGGGTCTGCGGCATGTGCAGATGCGCGTCGATGAAGCCCGGCATGATCAGGTTCGGCCGGTGATCGACGATTTCCGCCTCTTCCGGCAGCGTCGGCAGCAGCTCCGATGCGGCGCCGACGGCCTTGATCAGTCCGTCGGCGATGACGACCAGGCCATCCCCGATGAAGCGATGCGCCGCGTCGCCGGAGGTCTCGGGATCGCCGACGAACCAGAGCAGGCGGCCACGCAGGGCGCGAAGGCGACGGTCTTCGTTCACAGGCTCGTGCTCCGGCTCAAAATCACGTCATATCTGCACCAAATCAAAGCTTTCGGCCAAGCGTCGAACATGCCTAATCTGGAGGCATGATTTGGATCTGTGAGCGGCCGGGCCGCCATGCGTGAGATAGTGCGCTTCCTCTACGGCGATGAGCTGGTCGAGATCGCGTCCAGCGATCCGACCCAGACGCTGCTCGACTGGCTGCGCCTCGAGCGCCGCCGGACCGGCACGAAGGAAGGCTGCGCCGAAGGCGATTGCGGAGCCTGCACCGTCGTCGTCGGACGACTCGACGGCGGCCGATTGCGCTATGAGGCGATCAACGCCTGCATCCGCTTCCTGCCGACGCTCGATGGCTGCCATCTGCTCACCATCGAGCACCTGAAGGGCGCGGACGGCCGTCTGCACCCGGTGCAGCAGGCGATGGTCGATTGCCACGGCTCGCAATGCGGCTTCTGCACGCCGGGCTTCGTGATGTCGCTCCTTGCGCTCTGGCTGAACGAGCCGGCGCCGGAGCTGGGGCGAATCGAGGACGCGCTCGCGGGCAATCTCTGCCGCTGTACCGGCTACGAGCCGATCATTACCGCGGCCCGTCGCCTCTACGAACACGCCGACCGGACGCAGGATCGCTTCGCGCTTTCGGTGCCCGGCATCGCCGCCCGGCTGCACGCTTTCGCGGATCAGGAGACGCTGACACTCGCCCATGGCACGCGACGCTTCCTGTCGCCGGCGACGGCCGATGCCCTCGCCGATCTCGTCATCTCCCATCCCGAGGCCGTTCTCGTCGCCGGCGCGACCGATGTCGGTCTCTGGATCACCAAGGGGATGCAGCAGCCGCAAACCATCATCCATCTCGGCCGCGTCGAGGACCTGCGTCCAATCAGCGACGAGGGCGATCATCTGCGCATCGGCGCCATGGCGAACCATATCGATGTCCGCACGGCACTCGCGGTGCTCTCGCCGCAGCTCGACGAGCTGATGCGCCGCTTCGGCGGCGAGCAGGTGCGCAATGCCGGGACGATCGGCGGCAATATCGCCAATGGCTCACCGATCGGCGATCTACCGCCTGCGTTGATTGCGCTTGGTGCAACGCTGCTGCTGCGGCGCGGCAGCGAGCGACGCGCGCTGCCGCTGGAAGCCTTCTTCCTCGACTATCGCAGCCAGGACCGGAAGCCAGGCGAATTCGTCGAGGCCGTGCTGGTGCCGAAACTGCAGAATGACGCTCTGTTCCACATTTCGAAGATCTCAAAGCGCTTCGACGAGGATATCTCGGCGGTGTGCGGCGCCTTCCTGCTGCATCTCGACGAAGCCAATCGGGTGAGCGAGGCACGGCTCGCCTATGGCGGCATGGCCGGTATCCCGAAACGGGCCGCCGCCGCGGAAGCCGCGCTGCTCGGGAGGGATTGGGACGAGGCTGCGGTCGCTGCCGCCATCGCCGCCCTGCCCCGGGATTTCACACCGCTGACCGACATGCGCGCCTCGGCGGCGTACCGGCTGAAGGTGGCCGCCAATCTCCTGCGCCGGTTCCTGATCGAAACGACGGCGCCTGACGTCGACACGCGCGTCGCGGGCCTGCTTGCGGAGGCTGCCCATGGCTGACGCGCGCAAACGGCTTGAGACCGAGGTCGTGGCCGGGCCGCTCGGCCGGACCAGCAATCATGATTCCGCCGCCAAGCATGTCGCGGGTGAAGCCCTCTATATCGACGATATCGCCGAGCCGGCCGGCCTCGCGCATGCCTATCTCGGGCTTTCCCAGGTCGCACATGGGCGGCTGATATCGCTCGACCTCGCGGCCGTGCGCACGGCACCCGGCGTCCTCACGGTGCTGACGGCCGAGGATATTCCGGGCGCGAACGACATCAGCTCGACGCATCGACATGACGAGCCTGTCTTCACGACGCAGACTATCCTGCATCACGGGCAACCGCTTTTCGCGGTCATCGCGGAAACCCGGGATCTGGCGCGCCGCGCCGCCGCGCTGGCCAAGGCGGCCTATGAGGAAGCCGCTCCGTTGCTGGATGTCGCAGCGGCCCGCGCGGCCGGCGGCGAGCTTGTCACCGACCCGCTGAAGCTGGAGCGCGGCGATGTCGCGGAAGCGCTTGCTGCCAGCCCGCGCCGGCTCAAGGGGTCGATGGAGATCGGCGGGCAGGATCATTTCTATCTGGAGAGCCAGATCGCGCTCGCCATCCCCGGCGAGGACGAAGACATGCTGGTGCTGTCCTCGACGCAGCATCCGAGCGAAGTCCAGCACATGGTCGCGCAGGTGCTCGCCGTCGGCTCCCACGCCGTCACCATCGAGGTCCGGCGCATGGGTGGCGGCTTTGGCGGCAAGGAGACGCAGGCCAATCTCTTCGCCTGCGTCGCCGCACTCGCCGCCAGCAAGCTGAAGCGCCCGGTAAAGCTCCGGCCTGACCGCGACGACGACATGGTCATCACCGGCAAACGCCATGATTTCGTGGTCGATTACGAGATCGGCTTCGATGACGAGGGGCATATTCACGCGGTGGACGCGGTCTATGCGGCGCGCTGCGGCTGGAACGCCGATCTCTCGGGCCCGGTCACCGACCGCGCGCTGTTCCACATGGACAATTGCTATTTCTACCCGGCGGTGCGCGGACGTTCGCAGCCCCTGCGGACCAACACCGTTTCGAACACGGCCTTTCGCGGCTTCGGCGGCCCCCAGGGCATGGTCGGAGCGGAACGCTTCATCGAGGAGGTTGCCTTTGCGACCGGGCTCGACCCGCTCGAGATCCGCAGGCGCAATCTCTATGGCGCGGTCGGCCGCGACATCACGCCCTATCACCAGCAGGTCGAGGACAATATCGCCGGCGACGTGATCGCCGAACTTGAACGGCGTTGCGATTACCGCGCGCGCCAGGCGGGGATCCGTGAGGCCAACCGCAAGAGCCCGGTCATCAAGCGTGGCATCGCGCTGACCCCGGTCAAGTTCGGCATCTCCTTCACCGCGACCTGGTACAATCAGGCAGGCGCCCTGGTGCATGTCTACACGGACGGCACGGTGGCGCTGAACCATGGCGGTACCGAGATGGGCCAGGGCCTCTATGTGAAGGTGGCGCAGGTCGTGGCGCAGGCTTTCGGGATCGGCCTCGACCGGATCAAGATCACCGCGACGACCACCGGAAAGGTGCCGAACACCTCGGCGACAGCCGCCTCCTCCGGCTCCGATCTCAACGGCATGGCCGCGCTCGATGCCTGCGAGACGATCAAGGCGCGGCTCATCGCCTTCGCGTCGAAGCGCTGGGAGGTTTCAGCCGAGGAGATTGCCTTCCTGCCGGGCCGGATCAGGATCGGCACGCAGGAGATGAGTTTCGCCGAATTCGTCGCGGCAGCCTACATGGCCCGCGTCCAGCTCTCGGCGACCGGCTTCTACGCGACGCCGAAGATCCATTGGGATCGCAAGGCCGGGCGTGGCCACCCGTTCTATTATTTCGCCTATGGCGCGGCTGCGGCCGAAGTCGCGATCGACACGCTCACCGGCGAATACAAGGTCGAGCGGGTCGACATCCTGCATGATTGCGGCACCTCGCTGAACCCGGCGATCGACAAGGGCCAGATCGAGGGCGGCTTCGTGCAGGGCATGGGCTGGCTCACCACCGAGGAACTCTGGTGGGACGACAACGGCCGGCTCAAGACCCATGCGCCCTCGACCTACAAGATCCCCGTCGCCTCCGACCGGCCGCGGATCTTCAATGTCGACCTGCTCGAGAACGCCCCCAATCGCGAGCCGACGATCCACCGTTCCAAGGCGGTCGGGGAGCCGCCGCTGATGCTGGCGATCAGCGTGCTCCACGCCTTGTCGGACGCGGTCGCGAGCGTCGGCAATCATCGCTTCTGTCCCCGTCTCGACGCGCCGGCGACGCCGGAGCGTGTACTCGATGCGGTCGACCGCATGCGGGAACAGGTACGGGGCGCGGCGCCATGACCGGGCTGGCGACTTTCCTCGAAGCCCATCTCGAGCAAGGCGCCATCCTTGTCAGCATCGAGCGCGCCGAAGGATCGACCCCACGCGAAACCGGCGCGACGATGGTCGTCACCGCCGAGGGCAATTCCGGGACGATCGGCGGCGGCCAGCTCGAATTCCACTGCGCCGACATCGCCCTTGAGATGCTGGCGAGCGGCGAGACCTCGCGACGCCTCGATATTCCGCTTGGGCCGCAAATGGGCCAGTGCTGCGGCGGCCGGGTCGGTGTCGTGCTGGAGCGGGCCAGGCCGTGCCATCTCGCGACTCTCCAGGCCGCCGAAGCGGCAAGGTGCGCAGCGCAGCCTGCCGTCCTCATCCTCGGCGCCGGCCATACCGGGCGCGCGCTTGCCGAGGCCCTCATGCGCCTGCCGCTGACGGTCATTCTGATCGACGACCGCGAAACCCAGATGCACGATCTTCCCGTTGGTGTCGCACCGCTACGACTGGACGACCCGGTCGAGGCGATCACATCGGCCCAGCCCGGCACCGCCTTCGTGATCCTTTCGCACAGCCATGCGCTCGACTACCGGCTGACCGAGGCTGCGCTCCTGCGCGGGGATGCCGCCTATGTCGGCATGATAGGCTCGGCGACGAAGCGCGCTCGCTTCGCTGCCAGCTTCCGCCGCCGGCACCCTGCAAGCGATGCCCTGGCGCGCCTGACCTGCCCGATCGGCGGGGATGATGTGGACGACAAGCGCCCTGAGGTCATCGCCGCCTTGACGGCAGCCGAACTGGTGCGGAGCTTGCTTGCCAAGCAACAGGCTTCCGGGCAAAGCGTGGCGCAGGGCCGACAGGGTCCGGGGAGAAGGGCAGGAGATGACGGCGTCGCCGCATGACAGGACGGATACGCCGCCCCGGCTCGTGCTGTCGGGCATCTCCAAGAGCTTTCCCGGCGTGAAAGCCAATGACGACATCAGCTTCAGCGTGAAGCCCGGCGAGATCCACGCCCTGCTCGGCGAGAACGGAGCGGGCAAGTCGACGCTGGTCAAGGTCATCTACGGCGTTCAGCAGGCCGATTCGGGCAGCATCTCCTGGGATGGCCGGCCTGTTTCGGTCCCCTCGCCCAAGGCGGCGCGGCGGCTCGGCATCGGCATGGTCTTCCAGCATTTCTCGCTGTTCGACGCGATGACCGTGATCGAGAACATCGCGCTCGGCCTCGACGAGGCCGTGGATCGCGAGGAGCTGAAGACCCGCGTCGCCAAGGTTCTGCAGAGCTATTCGCTGCCGCTCGATCCCGAGCGCGAGGTCCATACGCTCTCGGTCGGCGAACGGCAGCGCATCGAGATCGTCCGCTGCCTGCTGCAGAAGCCGAAGCTCCTGATCATGGATGAGCCGACTTCGGTCCTGACACCGCAGGAGGTCGAGCGTCTGTTCGAGACCTTGCGGCAGATCGCGTCCGAAGGCTGCTCGATCCTCTACATCAGCCACAAGCTACACGAGATCAAAGCCTTGTGCGACACCGCCACGATCCTGCGCGCCGGCCGGGTCGTCGCGACCTGCGACCCGCGGCAGGAGACGACACGGCGCATGGCCGAGCTGATGATCGGCGCCGAATTGCGGCAGATCGAGAACGCCCATTCCGGCAGGATCGGCAAGCGCCGACTGATCGTGTCTGGTCTCTCCCTGCCCGGCGAACCGCCTTTCGGCACGAGCTTGCGCGACATCAGTTTCGAGGCACGGGCCGGCGAGATCCTCGGCATCGCCGGCGTCGCCGGCAATGGCCAGGCCGAGCTGCTCGGCGCGCTGTCCGGCGAGCGCCTCAGTGCGGTGCCGAACGCCATCATGCTCGACGGCAAGCCCGTCGGCAGCGAGGGAGCGGGCGAGAGGCGCAGCGCCGGCCTCGCCTGCGTTCCGGAGGAGCGCAACGGACACGCCGCMGTGCCGGATTTCTCGCTGGCCGAGAATGCCATCCTGACGGCGCGCTACCGGCTGCCACTGGCACCTCGCGGCTTTATCCGCCTCGGAGCGGTTCGGCGCTTCGCCCAGGCCGTCATCGGCCGGTTCGATGTGCGCACCACCGGTCCAGGCTCTCCGGCCCGCTCATTGTCCGGCGGCAATCTGCAGAAATTCATCATGGGCCGCGAGATCGGCCAGGAACCAGGTGTCCTCGTGGTCTCGCAGCCGACCTGGGGGGTCGATGCGGGCGCCGCAGCGGCGATCCGGCAGGCGCTGGTCGATCTGGCGGCGAAGGGCTCTGCGGTCGTGGTGATCTCGCAGGACCTCGATGAACTGCTCGAGCTGGCAGACCGGCTCAGCGTCATCAACGAGGGCCGGCTCTCGCCGCCCCGCCCGGTCGCGGAGCTCGCGATCGACGAGATCGGCCTGATGATGGGCGGCATTCACGGCGCAGCCCAGCCCGAGGGAGCGCCGCTTCATGCTTGAATGGCGCCGCCGCCGCGAACCAAGCCGGGCGATGCTCTATCTGAGCCCGCTGATCGCGATCGCGCTCACCATGGCGACCGGCGCGTTGGTCTTCACGGCGATGGGTTATGACGGGCTGACCGCGGTCTTCGACTTCTTTCTCGTACCCTTCCTCGAGCCGCATCGCTGGCCGGATCTCGGCGTCAAGGCGGCGCCGCTGGTGATGATCGCGCTCGGCCTCGCCATCGGTTTTCGCGCCAATGTCTGGAATATCGGCGCCGAGGGCCAGTACATCATGGGCGCCATCGCCGGCACCGGCGTTGCCCTCGCCACCTATGAGATGAGCGGCTGGTGGATCCTGCCGGCCATGGCTCTCGCCGGCATCCTCGGCGGCATGGCCTGGGCTGCGGTCCCGGCGCTGCTGCGCGTCAGGCTTCAGGTCAGCGAAATCCTGACCAGCCTGATGCTGACCTATGTCGCGGTGCAGGTGCTGTATTATCTCGTGCGCGGCCCGTGGAAGGATCCGGACGGCTTCAACTTCCCGCAGACGCGGATGTTCACGGCCGATCAGACGCTGCCGGTCGTCATCCCCGAGACGCTCGTCCATCTCGGCATTCCGCTCGCACTCGTCATTGCCGTCATTGCCTGGCTGGTGTTGGAGAAGACGACCGCGGGCTATGCGGTGAAGGTTGTCGGGCTCGCACCGGCTGCGGCGCGTCACGGCGGCTTCAGCGCCGAACGGACGACCTGGGTGACGTTGCTGATCGGCGGCGGCCTTGCGGGTCTTGCCGGCATCTTCGAGGCTGCAGGCCCGTTCAGCCAGCTTACCCCGCAGTTCCCGGTCGGCTACGGGTTCACCGCCATCATCGTCGCCTTCCTCGGCCGCCTGCACCCGCTGGGCATCGTGCTCGGCGGCGTCGTTCTGGCGGCAACCTATGTCGGCGGCGAGATCGCCCAGACGACCGTGCGCCTGCCCCAGGCCGCGACCGGCATGTTCCAGGCGATGCTGCTGTTCTTCCTGCTCGCGACCGATGTGCTGGTCCGTTATCGCATCGCCTTCCGGGCGAGGCCGGCGAAAGTGGTGCCGCGATGAACAGCGTCATCCTGGTCTCGATCATCATGACGCTCGTCGCAGCGTCGACACCGATCCTGCTCGCGGCGCTMGGCGAGCTCGTCGTCGAGAAGTCGGGCGTGCTCAATCTCGGTGTMGAGGGCATKATGCTGACCGGGGCCGTCGCCGGTTTCGCGGTCGCCTTCAGCACCGGCAGCGTTGCGCTCGGCCTCATTGCCTCCGTTATCGCCGGCATCGCAACCGCGATGATCTTCGCCGTGCTGACGCTCAGCCTGACCGCGAACCAGGTCGCGACGGGCCTGGCGCTGACGATTTTCGGCGTCGGCGCCTCCTCGCTGATCGGCGCCGGCTTTGTCGGCCGCACGATCGATCGTCTGGGGCCCCTGTTTCCCGAAGCGCTTTCCAGCCATCCCTGGCTGCGTGCGCTCTTCGGGCACGACATCATCGTCTATCTCTCGCTTGCCCTGGTTCTCGGCGTGAGCCTCTTCCTGCGCAGGACGCGCGCCGGATTGATCCTGCGGGCGGTCGGCGAGAATGACGCCTCGGCCCATGCCATCGGCTATCCCGTCATTGGCATCCGCTATGCGGCGATCGCCTTCGGCGGCGCGCTGGCGGGCCTCGGCGGCGCCTATTTCTCGCTGGCGCTGACGCCGATGTGGGCTGACCGCCTCACCGCCGGGCGCGGCTGGATCGCGCTCGCGCTCGTCGTCTTCTCCGCCTGGAAACCCGGCCGGCTCCTGCTCGGGGCCTATCTCTTCGGCGCGGTGATGACCTTCGAGCTTCAGGCCAAGGCTGCCGGCATCACCTGGCTCGCGCCGGAGGTGCTGGCGATGGCCCCCTATCTTGCGACAATCCTGGTTCTGACGATGATGTCGCTCGGTCGCAAGACGGGCCGGCTCGACGCGCCCGCATGTCTCGGCAAACCCTTCTCGGCGTCCTGACGGCGCCGCCAACCCCGTGGGGAGAACAACCATGTCATCCATCATCACCCGCCGCACGCTCGTTGCCGGCGGCGCCGCGGCGTCCGCCCTGCCCCTGCTCGGCCGCAGCGCCTTTGCGCAGGCGCCACTGGGTGTCGGCTTCATCTATGTCGGTCCGATCGGCGATCACGGCTGGAGCTGGACGCATGATCAGGGCCGCAAGGCGCTCGAGAAGCAGTATGGCGACAAGATCAAGACCAGCTTCATCGAGAACGTCGCTGAGGGGCCGGATGCGGCGCGCGCGCTGCGCCAGCTGGCGCAGGCCGGCAACCAGCTGATCTTCGCGACCTCCTTCGGTTTCATGAACCCGACCATCCAGGTCGCAAAGCAGTTCCCGAAGCTGAAATTCGAGCACGCCACCGGCTATCAGCGCGCCGAGAACGTCGCGACCTACAATGCCCGCTTCTACGAGGGCCGCGCCGTGATCGGCACGATCGCGGGCCACATGTCGAAGAGCGGCCAGGCCGGCTACATCGCCTCCTTCCCGATTCCGGAGGTCGTGATGGGCATCAACGCCTTCACGCTCGCCGCCCGCAAGGTCAACCCGAACTTCAAGACCAAGGTCATCTGGGCCTCGACCTGGTACGACCCGGCCAAGGAAGCCGACGCCGCCAAGGCGCTGATCGACCAGGGCGCCGATGTGATCACCCAGCATACCGACAGCCCCGCCGCCCTGCAGGCGGCCGAGCAGCGCGGCGTCTTCGCCTTCGGCCAGGCGTCCGACATGAGCGCCTTCGCGCCCAAGGCGCATCTCTCGGCGATCGTCGACGACTGGTCGGGCTACTACATCAAGCGCGTCAAGGACGTCATGGACGGCAGCTGGAAGTCGGGCGACGTCTGGGGCGGGATCAAGGACGGCTTCGTCAAGCTCGCCCCGTTCAATCCCGCGATGACGCCAGCCGCACGCGCAGGCGCGGAAGAAGTCCAGAAGGGCATCGTTGCCGGCACGCTCCACCCCTTCACCGGCGAGCTCAAGGACCAGAAGGGCGTGCTGCGCCTCAAGGCCGGCGAGACCGCCCCCGACGAGATGCTGTCGAAGATGGACTGGTATGTCGACGGCGTGCAGGCCTGAGCGCGCAGGCCAACCTATCCTGACGTCACCCCGGCAGCCGGATCGAGACTTCGGCTGACGGGAATGACGGAGGCGGCATGACGCCCMGAACGATTCAGCATCAAAGCCTCTTGCAGATATTTTAAGCTTGAAACAAAATGAGGACCATACGAGCCGGAAGGGGATGGGGATCTCCGCCGGCCAGTAGGCTCCTTGCAGGTCCCGGGAGKACATCGGACATGAAGCTCAAACTCGCATTGTCTATCGGCACGGCGCTCGTCGCGCTGGGAGTTGCCGGCGCACAGGCCCAGGAGCCGATCAAGATCGGCGTCGTCAGCGTTCTTTCCGGCCCGCAGGCAGCCCTTGGCCAGCAATTGCGCGACGGCTTCCAGCTCGCAGTCGACCAGATGGGCGGCAAGCTCGGCGGACGGCCGGTGCAGATCACGGTGATCGATGACGAGCTCAAGCCCGATGTCGCGGTCGGCAAGGTTCGCGGCTTCGTCGAGGGCGGCAAGGTCGATTTCGTCGTCGGACCGGTCTTCTCGAACATTCTGGGCGCCATCGCCAAGCCAGTCCTGGACTCCGGCGCGGTGCTGATCAGCCCGAATGCCGGCCCTTCGACACTTGCAGGCAAGGCCTGCCACCAGAACTTCTTCGTGACCTCGTACCAGAACGACCAGGTCCACGAGGTGCTCGGCAAATACGCTCAGGACCAGGGCTTCAAGCGCGCCTACATCATGGCGCCGAACTACCAGGCGGGTAAGGACTCGCTCGCCGGCTTCAAGAACTACTTCAAGGGCGAGGTGGTCGACGAGGTCTATGTCCCGCTGAACCAGCTCGATTTCTCGGCGGAGCTCGCCAAGATCGCCTCGGCCAAGCCCGACGTCGTCTTCGCCTTCATGCCGGGCGGTCTCGGCGTCAATCTGGTCAAGCAGTGGTCGCAGGCCGGCCTGCAGGGCAAGATCCCTTTCCTCTCCGCCTTCACGGTCGATGAATCGACCCTGCCGGCACAGCAGGACGCTGCGGTCGGCCTCTTCGGCGGCATGACCTGGGCGCCCAATATGGACAATCCGCAGAACAAGAAGTTCGTCGCGGATTACGAGGCTGCCTACAAGATCGTCCCCGGCTCCTACGCCATGCAGGCTTATGATGCCGCCTTGCTGATCGACTCGGCGGTCAAGGGTGCCGGCGGCACGGCCGACAAGGACAAGCTGCGGGCCGCGATCCGGAAGGCCGACTTCAAGTCGCTGCGCGGCAACTTCAAGTTCAACAGCAATGGCTACCCGATCCAGGACTTCTATCTGGTCAAGGTCGCCAAGCGCGCCGACGGCAAGTTCCAGACCGAGATCGCGCAGAAGGTGTTCTCGGACTATGCCGACCCGCATGCGAAGGATTGCGCGCTGAAGTGAGGAGACTGCCCGGGGGAGCTCATGTCCCTTCGTCTCTCTGGGAGGAGAGAAGAGCTTGGATGATGGCAGGGTGCCGGAGAGCAGCCGCCTGTCATCGGAGCAGGACATCAGCTCCCCTTGGCGACATCCTCACCCTCGCCGCCGCCCCTGCCCTTTCCGGGGACGGACGCCCGCCCGTGCCTGACTTGCGTCTCGCTGCGCCCGCCTAGCATGCTGCGAAAAGTTGCGACGGTTTTCGCATTCGGCATGCTCTAAATTATGAGAATCGATCGCGTTTTCTGCGTTGGACGACTTTGTCCAAACGCAGCGTGATCAAGGGGCGCCCCGCGCCGGCCAACGAATATCGAGCTGATGACCACCAGTCTCCTCATCGTCCAGATCCTGAACGGGTTGCAGCTCGGCATCCTGCTGTTCCTGGTGGCAGCGGGGCTGACGCTGGTCTTCGGCGTCATGGATTTCATCAACCTGGCCCATGGCGTGCAGTACATGCTGGGGGCCTATCTCGCCGTGACCTTCGTCGGGCTGACCGGAAGCTTCGTGCTGGGGCTGCTGCTCGCCCTGGCGGCTGCGCTCGTCATCGGGCTAGCCCTCGAATTCCTGGTCTTCCGCCATCTCTATGAACGCGACCATCTCGACCAGGTTCTCGCGACCTTCGGGCTCATCCTGCTCCTGAACCAGGGCGTCAAGATCGTCTGGGGTGCGGCGCCTCTCTCCGTCCCGGTCCCGGAATTCCTCTCGGGCTCTGTGCGCTTGATGGACGGCATTCTCTATCCGACCTATCGCTTCGCCCTGATCGGCGCCGGGCTCGCGGTCGGCGGATTGCTCTGGTTCATCGTCGAGCGGACGCGTACCGGCATGCTGTTGCGGGCCGGGGCCTCGAACGCGCCAATGGTTTCGGCACTCGGTGTCGATATCCGCAAGCTCTTCATGGTCGTCTTCGCCTTCGGAACCATGCTGGCCGGATTTGCCGGCGCGATGGCGGCGCCGATCCTCTCGGTCGAGCCCGGCATGGGCGACACGGTGCTGATCCTCGCCTTCGTCGTCATCGTCGTTGGCGGCATCGGCTCGATCCGCGGCGCCTTCGTCGGTGCGCTGATCGTCGGACTGGTCGACACGCTCGGGCGCTCCTTCATGAATGACCTGCTGCGCCTGTTCATGAGCGCCCCCTCGGCCCGTGCGACGGGAGCCGCTCTCTCCTCGATGCTGATCTACCTGGTGATGGCCATCGTCCTGTTCGTGCGTCCCGAAGGCCTGTTGCCCGCCAAGGGCCGGACATGAGCGCGGCGCCCACCATCGCCGGCGCAGCCGGGTCCATCCCATCCCGACCAAGATCGCGCTCCGTCCTGGCGCTGGTGCTCTTCGCGGCGCTCGCGCTTGCCCCGGTCGCCGTCTCGCTCGGCGTCCCAGCGCATTGGCTGTCATTGCTGACGCGGGCGATGATCTTCGCGATCGCGGCCCTGTCGCTCGACCTCATCCTCGGTGTCGGCGGGCTGGTCTCCTTCGGGCATGCCGCCTTCATCGGCATTGGCGCCTATGTGACCGGCATCATGATCACCGAGGGTCGCACCGAGACCCTGCTGATCCTGCCCGTGCTCCTCGTCGTCTGCGCCATCTTCGCGGCGGTCACGGGCGCGGTCTCGCTGCGCACGCGCGGCGTCGCCTTCATCATGATCACGCTGGCCTTCGGGCAAATGGTGTTCTTCCTGGCGCAGGCGCTCTCGGCCTATGGCGGCGACGATGGCCTGACGCTCTATGCCCGCAGCACGATCGCCGGCCTCGACATCGCGGCAAGCCGGACCGGCTTCTTCTACATCGTGCTGGGCGCACTCATCGGCTGCTACGGGCTGGTCCGCATCATCGTCGCCTCCCGCTTCGGCCGCGTGCTGCGCGCGGCGCGCGAGAACGCGACGCGCGTGACCGTGACCGGCTACGATGTCGGACGCGTGCGCCTGATCGCCTATGTCATCAGCGGCATGATCGCGGGCCTGTCCGGCTTCTTCCTCGCCAACCAGACGGAATTCGTCAGCCCCGCCTTCATGTCCTGGCAGCGCTCGGGCGAACTGATCTTCATGGTCGTGCTCGGCGGTGTCGGCTCCCTGCATGGCGCGATCATCGGCGCGCTTGCCTTTCTCTTCGCCGAGGATGTGCTCGCCGGGATCACCGAACACTGGAAGGCGATCTTCGGGCCTCTCATCGTTCTCTTCGTGCTGTTCACACGCGGCGGCATCGTCGGCATCCTCGCAAGGATACGGGGACGCAGCGATGGCTGAGCCCGTCCTCGCCCTCGATGGCGTTCGCAAGTCCTTCGGTGCGCTGAAGGTGACCGATGGCGTCAGTTTCTCCGTCGCTCCCGGCGAATTGCATGCCCTGATCGGCCCGAACGGCGCCGGCAAGACCACGCTCGTGCACCAGATCTCCGGCATGCTGCGCCCGGATGCCGGCAGCATTCGCTTTCGCGGCGCCGACATCACCGGACTATCGCCGGAGAAGCGCGCGCGCGGCGGGCTCGCGCGCACCTTCCAGATCACCTCGACCATCGCTTCGCTCTCGGTGCTGGAGAATGTGGCTCTCAGCGTGCAGGCGCGGGCGACGCATCCGCTGGCGCTGTTCCGCAACGCCGCCCGCGACGAGCGCCTGAACGGTCCCGCCTGGGCGGCAATCGAAGCGGTCGGTCTCGGCGAGCGCGCGCATGTGCCGGCCGGCCGGCTCTCGCATGGCGAGAAACGCGCGCTCGAGATTGCGATGGCACTGACCCTCGAGCCCGCCGCGATTCTGCTCGACGAGCCGCTGGCCGGTGTCGGGCACGAGGAAGGCGCACGCCTGATCGCGCTGCTGAAGAGCCTCAAGGGTCGCTACGCCATGCTGCTGGTCGAACACGACATGGAGGCGGTGTTCGCGCTCGCGGACAGGGTCAGCGTGCTGGTCTATGGCCGGGTCATCGCCTCTGGTGAACCGGCCGCCGTCCGTGCCGACCCGACCGTGCGCGAAGCCTATCTCGGCGAGGAGGGCTAGGCATGCTCGTCGTCGAAGCTCTGGATGCCGGCTATGGCGAAGCGCAGATCCTGTTCGGCGTTGATCTCGCGATCGCCGAGGGCGAGGTGGTGACCTTGCTCGGCCGCAACGGCATGGGCAAGACCACGACGATCCGCGCCATCATGGGCCTGATTCCGGCGAAGGCCGGCCGCATCAGCGTCTCCGGCCGCGACCTGACCGGCGCTCCACCCTTCCGGATCGCGCAGGCCGGAATCGGGCTGGTGCCTGAAGGCCGCCAGATCTTTCCGACGCTCAGCGTGGAAGAAAATCTGATCGCCACGGCAGCCAGCCGCTTCGGCAAGCCGCGCTGGGATGTCGAGCGCATCTACACGTTCCTGCCGCGCCTCAAGGAGAGGCGAACCAATCGCGGCAACCAGCTTTCCGGCGGCGAGCAGCAGATGCTGGCGATCGGCCGGGCCCTGATGACCAACCCCAAACTGGTCATTCTCGACGAGGCGACGGAAGGGCTGGCGCCGATCATCCGCCAGGAGATCTGGTCCTGCCTTGCCGCGCTGAAGGCTGATGGCGAATCGATCCTGGTCATCGACAAGAATGTCGATGCGCTGGCCAGGATCGCCGACCGGCATATCGTCCTGGAAAAGGGCCGCGTCGTCTGGCGCGGATCGAGCGACGACTTGCGCAGCGACAGTGCTGTGAAGGATCGCTTCCTGCATCTTTAGAGAAGGAGAGACCGATGAAGCCACTGACAGCCGGCGTGACGAGGGCCAATCAGGGCATCGATGCCATCTCATGGAATATTCTCGGCCAGACCTATGTCCCGAAGACGCTGAGCGAGGATAGTTTCTCCTGGCATGCGATCTTCCCGCCCGGGACCTTCGTGCCGCCGCATGTCCACCCGACGCAGGATGAGTTCATCTATCTGCTCGAAGGCCGGCTTGATCTCGTTCTCGACGGAGAGGAAGCGCATGCCTTGCCCGGCGACCTGATCCGCCTGCCGCGCAACGTTCCGCACGGCATCTTCAACAAGAGCGACAGCCCGGCCAAATGCCTGTTCTGGGTCGCCCCCACCGGCCGGCTCTACGACCTGTTCTGGGCGATCCATTCGATGCCGGAGCAGAACCCCGCGGAGGTCGTCGCGCTCGCCGCCAAATACGAGATCGACTTCCTGCCGCCGCCTCCAGACGGGGCGTGACAAACCCCGCGGCGGGGAAGAAACCGGCCCGTGCGGAACCCGTGCCCGTGCATCCTGCGTTCATCTGCCGGCACTAGTCTGCCGAGCAATGATGGAGGATGAAACATGAGGAAGGCGACGCTTTCCCTTGGCTTGCTCGCCGCGTTCGCGGCGGGCAACGCGGCAGCGATGCCGCTCCCGGCGCCTGGCGAAACGGGCCTGCCGCTCACGCTGGCCCAGATGCGCTGCAATGAATTCCGCTGCATCAATCCGCGCAGCGGCGTCTACACCGAAAGCACCTGCGACTATCGCGGCTGCTATCCGAGCAGCCGCCCGCGTGGGCGGCTTGGCCCCTATGGCGAGGACTATCGCTTCGGGCGCCGTCGGCTTGACGATGATGACGACTATCCGCGCTACCGGGGATATCGCCGCTATCGCGAAGACGACGATGACGACGATTGATTTTCGCGGCCCCCTGCCCTCCGCGTTCGAGCATCCGCCACGATCCGACATGCAGCGTGCTGGAAGGACAACGCGTGCCGAGCCGTGCCCAGAGGAATCTGCTGAACAGCCGTTAAGGTTAATGCAAGGTTAAGGCTGCGCGACTCGCGCTAAAGTGGCAATTATCCCTCTTACGTAGCGGTAGGCAGAATGCCTGCGGCGGAAGTTTGGAGGGGGCGGCATCATGACGACCGAACGCCGTGAAGTTCCACGGCAGCGCACCCTGCTGGGCGCGCGCATCGTCTTCAACAACCGCCAATCCACGCTCGACTGCGTGGTGCGCAACCTTTCGGACGTTGGCGCCATGGTGCTCATCTCCGATGCCGTTGCCTTGCCGGCAGCATTCGAGCTTGAGATCGAGCATAAGCGACACGTCTACGGCGCACGCTTTCGGTGGCGCGATGGCGAGCGCGTCGGGATCGCCCTGGACGGGCGGCCTGCCTCAACCGCCGAAATCGTGCCTCTCGACCACGCCCGGCGCTTGAAGCAATGCGAGCAGAGCAATGCGCAGCTGAAGGCGCGCATTCAGCAACTGACCGAAGCCGGCTGATCGCCCCTCAGCGCCGGGTCAGCTGCTCCGGCGCAAAGCCGGCCTTGCCGGCATAGGATTTCACGATGGCCTCACGCCTTGCGTAACTCATGACCCGTTCGACATCGTCGAAACCATTCGGCGCGAGCGCCTCGACGGCATCGATCACACGTTCGGGGCCGCCAACCCGGTTCAAGGCCACGACCTGCGCCGTTGCCGGCAGGCGCACAGCCTCATAGGCCGCCAGCGCCTGACGCGGATGCTCGCTGCGGACCAGCGCATCGGCAAGCGCGCGCGCATCAAGGATCGCCTGCGAGGCCCCGTTCGAGCCGACCGGGTACATCGGATGAGCGGCATCGCCGAGCAGCGTGACGCGGCCATGGGTCCAGCGCGGCAGCGGATCGCGGTCGCACATCGGGTAATCCCAGAATCCGGGCGAGGCCTGGATCAGCGCAAGGATGTCGACGCCGGGAATCGAGAAACGGCGGGCATAGGGCAGCACATCCTCAAGCCTGCCCGGTTTCGACCAGGCCTCCTTCGGAGGTGGCTTCGCCGGATCCCCCGTCCGGATATTGACGACCCAGTTGGTCAGCCGCGTGCCGGGCTTGCTGCCCACGGCGATCGGATACAGCACCAGTTTTCCGGCCATGCCGCCGGCGATGATCATGCTCTCGCCGTCGAGGAAGGCCGGCCAGTCACAAGCCCCGCGCCACATCTGCACGCCATTCCAGCGCGGCGCCCCCTGGTTCGGGAAATAATGTCCGCGCACGCTGGAGTGGATGCCATCGGCCGCGATCAGCACGTCGGCACGCGCCGTCTCGCCGGCCTCGCCGCGCCGCGCATCGGTAAAATGGGCTGTCACTCCGCCCTCGTCCTGGACGAAACCCTGCAGCCGGCGCCCGGTTCGCAGAGCGCCCTCCCCCAGGCGCTCGCGCACAGCCGCGCAGATCACCCCCTGCAGGCGGCCGCGATGGATCGAGAACTGCGGCACCGGCGCCCCCGCATGGAGGCCACGCGGCTCGCGCCAGACGGTCTGGCCAAAGCGGTTCATGTAGATGAGTTCGCGCGTCCGGATCGCGACGGCATCAAGCGCCGGCAGCAGGCCGAGCTCGTCCAGTTCGCCGATCGCATGCGGCAAGGTGTTGATGCCGACGCCGACCTCGCGGATATCACTCGACTGCTCGTAGACGGTCGCGGCGATGCCGCGCGCGTGCAGCATCAATGCGAGCGTCAGGCCGCCGATTCCGCCTCCGACGATAACAACCTTCATGCGTCCCCCCGCATCAGTATTCATTATTTTAAACTTGAAATAACAGGGTAAGATTTGTCAATGACCCCTGTCCTGGTGGCCGCCCCGCTGATTTTTTGCACTCCAGAGGCGGGAACGAAGCGAAATGCTGTGCGTATCTAGCCCCAATGCCGTGTTTTTGGACGTCAACCGTGCCAAGTGGCAGTTTCGCATAGGGCGGACATCCAGTCGTCGCGCGATTCGCGACGGCAGCAGGAATTAGCGTCCTCCCCAGCGACGACTAAGCAACACCGTTCTTCAGGAGAGTTTCATGACCAAGAACGAACTGATCGCCGCCATTGCCGACGAAACCGGCAAGACCAAGACCGACGTGTCCGCCATCCTCGGCTCGCTCGCAGCCGTCGTCGMCAAGACGCTGAAGTCCGGCGACGATGTTACGCTCGGCGGCGTCGGCAAGCTGTCGGCGGCCAAGCGCGAAGCCCGCGAGGCCCGCAACCCCTCGACCGGCGCCATGATCCAGGTTCCCGCCAAGACCGTCGTCAAGTTCAAGGTCACCAAGGACCTCGCCGACGCGGTGGCGTAAGCCGATCATATTTTAAAGCAGCACCTGGCCTTCGGGCCGGTGCTGCTTGACCCCGCCGCGGCCATCCGCACAGTGGGGCGATGTTCCTCCGTCTGTTCACCGATCTGCGCGCCGCCAAGGTGCCCGTCACGCTGCGGGAGTACCTGGCCTTGCTCGAAGGCGTGGAAGCCGATCTCGCCGAGCACCGCGTCGACGAATTCTATTATCTCGCTCGCACCTGCCTGGTGAAGGACGAGCGCCATCTCGACAAATTCGATCGGGTCTTCGCCCAGGTATTCAAGGGCATGGAGACCCTGCAGCAGGCGATCGAACAGGCCGGCATTCCCGAGGAATGGCTGCGCAAGCTCGCCGAGAAATTCCTGACCGACGATGAAAGGCGCGAGATCGCGGCAATGGGCTGGGACAAGCTCTGGGAGACGCTGAAGCAGCGGCTCGCCGAGCAGCAGGGCCGGCATCAGGGCGGTTCGAAATGGATCGGCACTGCAGGAACCTCGCCCTATGGCGCCTATGGCTATAATCCCGAGGGCGTCCGCATCGGCCAGGACAGCAACCGCAACTTCCGGGCGATCAAGGTCTGGGACAAGCGCGAGTTCAAGGATTTCGACGACACGCGCGAACTCGGCGTGCGCAACCTGCGCGTCGCATTGCGGCGGCTGCGCCGCTTTGCCCGCACGGGAGCGGCTGAAGAACTCGACCTCGACAACACCATCTCGGAAACGGCAAAGCACGGCTATCTCGACGTGCAGTTGCGGCCCGAGCGCCGCAACGCGGTCAAGGTGCTGCTATTCCTCGATGTGGGCGGCTCGATGGACTGGCATATCGAACTGGCGGAGGAGCTGTTCTCGGCGGCGCGGGCCGAGTTCAAGCATTTCGAGCATTTCTACTTTCACAACTGCCCCTACGAACGGGTCTGGCGCGAGAACAGGCGCCGGCACGATCAGGTCATATCGACATGGGACATCCTGCGGACCTATTCGGCCGACTATCGCATCGTCTTCGTCGGCGACGCCTCGATGAGTCCCTATGAGGTTGCAATGCCCGGGGGCTCGGTCGAGCACTGGAACGAGGAAGCGGGCGAGGTCTGGATGCAGCGCCTGGCCGGTCATTTCCCGAAATCGGTCTGGCTCAACCCGGTCCAGCAGCACCTCTGGAGCTATACCCAGTCGATCCGTCAGATCGGCGGGCTGATGGGCGGGCGCATGTTTCCGCTGACACTGGACGGGCTGGACGGCGCCATGAAGGTACTGGGCCGCTGACAAGTCTGCGGGGAGCCGCTATGGCTGCCGCCATGCAAGATGACGATGATGCGCTCCCGCCGTCCTGGCGCCAGCGTCCCAAGCCGGTCGGCTTCGAAATCACGTACCGCCTGAAGGGCGATACGCTCGAGATCGACAGCACACGCAAGGTCGATCAGGTCAGGCTCTCGGCGGTCGAGCAGGTTCGCTTCGTCTATGCGCCGAGCAATATCTCCTCGAAGGGATTCAAGACGCAGCTCAGGCTGAGCGACGGCAAGAGCATCACCTTCGGCAACCTGTCCTGGCGCTCGCTCACCGACATGGAGCGTGACGATGCCGGCTATCGTGCCTTTGTCGAAGCGCTGTCGGCCGCAATCGTCAGGGCCAATCCGCGCGCCCGTTTTCTCGCCGGCAAGCCGAACTGGAACTGGCTGCTGCTGACCGTGGTCAGCGGCCTGTCCCTGCTCATGTTGATCATGTTCACGCTGCGCGCCTTCCTGCAGGGCTCCAGCTCGGCGGGATGGCTGGGTATCCTGCTTGCCCTCGCCTCGCTCTGGCAGGTCGGGCCGATGGTCAAGCTCAACCGCCCCCGCGAGCTGCAGACAGGCGAAGTACCGGACGACCTGGTGCCGCGCGCCTCGGCAGGCTGACAGGCCGCTTTCCGGCCGCCTCAGCCGCTGCGCACGACCAACACCGAGCACTTCGCGCGGCGCACGATGGCCGATGCATTGGAGCCGATGACATAGGCGAGCATGCCGGGCTCGTGCGAGCCGATCACGATCAGATCGGCGCCGCTCGCATCGGCTTCCGCCAGCACCTCTCCATGGATCGAACCGACCAGCACCTTTGCGGAAACACGATCCGGCGGCAACGGAATGCCCGCCGCGATATCGGCGAGCTTGGCCTCCGCCTCGCTCTGTTGTTCGGTGTCGAAATCAGCCGGCACGAACTCCATGTAGGTGATCGGCACGAGCGACCGGACATAGACCAGCCTTATGGTTCCGCCTGACGCTTCGGCGAAGGACACCGCCGCGTTGATGGCGAGCGCCGCGAAGTCAACCTCGGCAAGATCAACGGGAACCAGAATCGATCTGTACATCGCATCCCCCCGATTTTCGGCATCGCCAGATTCCGCAGCCGCCGCCCTACGATACCACATCCAGGCACGCGCAGCGTTCCGCATGGTCGCCATGACAGGGCGGAATTGACGCAGCCCGGGCCTCGCCTAAGAGTATCGCCGCACGGAAGCAGTCTTGTGAAGTCCGTGGCGGCGCCGATGGCCGTTCCTCCTGTCCGGTAATCCGATGTGACCGACGCCCAGCCCGCCTCACGCCCGCCACGCGGGCTGCTGCACTCGCCTGCCGCCTTCCTGATGGTGCTGGCCTTCGTCAACTGGCTCGGCTTTGCAAGCTGGAGCGCGCTGCTCAACAATTTCGCCAAGGAAGCCGCCGGCTTCACCGGGCAGGATATCGGCATCCTGCAATCCGTCCGCGAGATTCCAGGCTTCCTCGCCTTCACGGCGATCATCCTGTTCTGGTTCATGCGCGAGCAGATCCTCGCCTATCTCAGCCTGCTCACGCTCGGCTTCGGGGTTGCGATCACCGGCTTCTATCCCAGTCTCGGTGGCCTCCTGATCACCACCACGATCATGTCGCTCGGCTTCCATTACTACGAGACCGCGCAGCAATCCCTGCAGCTGCAATTGCTGCCCAAGGCGGAGGCCCCAAGGCTTCTCGGCAAGATCGCAGGCGCCTCGGCCGCCGCACAGCTGCTTGCCTTCGGCTCGATCGCGCTGATCTGGCGGCTGTTCCAGCCGGGTTACACGATCATCTTTGTGGTGGCGGGCCTGCTCACCATCTGCCTGACCGGCGCCACCTGGCTGCTGTTTCCACGCTTCCAGGGTGCCGTGCCGCAGAACAAGGGCTTCGTCCTGCGCAAGCGCTACTGGCTCTATTATGCCCTGACCTTCATGTCGGGCGCGCGCCGGCAGATCTTCATGGCCTTTGGCGGCTTCCTGCTGGTCGAGCGTTTCGGCTACGATGTCGCAGCGACGGCTACGCTTCTGCTTGCGACCTACGGCATCAACACCTTCGTGGGGCCGATGCTCGGCCATCTCGTCGGGCGTGTCGGCGAACGTGCGACGATCCAGCTCGAGAACATCTCTCTGATCGCCGTCTTCGTCGGCTATGCGCTGGCAAGCCACGGGCATTTCGCCGGCTGGGGCGTCTTCGTCGCCGGGGCACTCTTCATCGTCGACGGGGTCTTCTTCACGCTCGTCCTGGCGCAAAGGACCTATTTCCAGAAGATCGCGGACCCGGCCGATATCGCCCCGACCTCTGCAGTGGCCTTCACGATCAACCACATCGCCGCAGTCTTCCTGCCCGTGACCTTCGGACTGCTCTGGATCCGCGACCCTGCGATCGTCTTCTACATCGGCGCGGCGGTCGCCACCGTCTCGCTGACGCTGGCTTTCCTGGTCCCGCGCCATCCCGTGCCCGGGCGCGAGACAATGCTGGCGTCAGTCGTGCCGGCTGCGGCCGAGCAGGACCGCCCTAGGCCCGACTGCTCAGCCCTGACGGGCCGGCGTGCGCACGACGAGACCGTCGAGTTCGTCGCGAACCCTGATCTGGCACGAGAGCCGCGAGGTCGGGCGCACGTCGAACGCAAAGTCGAGCATATCCTCTTCCATGGACTCGGCATGGCCGGTCTTCTCGGCCCAGGCATCGTCGACATAGACGTGGCAGGTCGCGCAGGCACAGGCACCGCCGCATTCGGCTTCAATGCCGGGAATCCCGTTGCGCACGGCCGTTTCCATGACCGTCGAGCCGGTCTCGGCCTCAACGGTACGGCTTTCTCCCTGGGCATCGATGAAAGTGATCTTCGGCATCATAAACTCCGGCGGGGCCAACGCCGGCACCGCTTAGAGCATTTCCAGGCATTGTGGAAAGAGCGTTGACCGCCTGACCGCCCCTCAGGCGGCGCAATCGATCGTGGAAATCGCAGCGCGTGCCTCGGCCGCGGCCAGGGCCAGGGCATCCATCGCATTGTCCCTGCGCGCCGGATCATCGCCAGCCAGTTGGCGTTCCATGGCATCGGCGGCTTCGGCAACMGACCAGGCTCCGATCGCGCTGGCCGCTCCCTTCAGGGTATGCGCCGCGTCCATTCTGGCCTTGATGTCGCTGCCGGAATGGATCGTCCGCAAATGGCTGATGCATTGCTGCGCGAAGAGCGTCAGCAGCTCGCGCTCGAGGTCGTGATCGCCGCCGGTCTGGCGGGCGAGGTGAGCAAGATCAATGGCTTTTTGGGGSATTGGAGCACTCGGAAACACGCATTTTGTACGAGCCGGCTTGGCGGCTCCCATGCTCAAACAAGCGCCAACATGGTGAACGAGGCGTTAACGACGTTTGTGAATCGGGGCCTCAAATGGGTTCCAATCGCATAGAGCCTCCACTACCCTTCCAACTGGTAAATGATGGGCGCATTGTCCCTCCTGATGTCGGTCGCCAGAGGCGGCGCCCGGCAGCGCGAGGGTCGCGGCGATGTCGACCCATCGAAGTAGCGTTGCGAGGCGGCAATCATGACCCGACAGAACAAGCTCCAGGACCCGACAGAAGCGGCGATGTCCGCGATCGAGGAGGCCCTGCGGCTCGACCAGTCGAAGCCCCTCGGTGCGGAGCCCCACCCATCCGAACCGAAGCTGCCTTCGGCCACTGAAGGCGATCTCAAGCTCGACCTGCCTCGCGTCGAGCCCGCGCCCAGGCCGCCGGAACCCGCCCCCGCACCGCAGGCAGCGGCCCCACGCCCGGCGATCGCGCCCGATACCAGCCGCGTCGCCAATGACGACCGCCGCGATTCCAGTTCCCTCGTCCAGGCCTTCTCGGTCCGCCCCTCGCGCCGCCCCTCCTGGTTCGCGGGCTTTGCCTCGCTGCTCTGGCTCGCCGGCGTCGCCTTCGTGCTCGTCGGCCGCTTCGGGTCGTTCAGCGGCGGCGTGCCGGAAGGCCTCGCCGGCTTCGGCCCTGGCGAATGGGCCATGCTCGCATTGGCGATCGGCACCCCCATCGTCTTCTTCTTCGTGCTCGCAGCACTGTACCGCCGCACCCAGGAGATGCGCCTCGTCTCGCGAGCGATGACGGAGGTCGCGTTGCGCCTGGCCGAGCCGGAAGTGGTCGGCGCCGATTCCGTTCTCTCGTTAAGCCAGACGATCCGTCGCGAAGTCGCCGCCATGGGCGACGGCATCGAGCGCGCCGTCGCACGCGCCGGCGAACTGGAAACGATCGTGCGCGGCGAGATCGCCACGCTCGAGCGCGCCTATGCGGATAACGAAATCCGGCTGCGCGCGCTTATCGACGAGCTCGTCACCCAGCGGGAATCCGTTGTGGGCAATGCCGAGCGCGTGAAATTCGCGATCAGCGGCGCACATGAGTCCCTCTCCAAGGATCTGGAAAGCGCCAGCCGCAGCATTGCCGAAGCCGTCTCTCAGGCCGGCGACCGCGTCACCGGCTCGCTCGGCGAGAAGGGCGACCAGATCACGGTCGCGCTCGGCCGCGCCGGTGAGCGCATGATCGACGAGATCAGCGGCCGCAGCCACGAACTGGTCGAACGCCTGCAGATCACTTCAGGCGAGGTCAGCGAGCGGCTGTCCGGCGCCAGCGACAACCTGTCGACGATGCTCGACGGGCGCGCTCAGGAAATTGCCTCCTCGCTGGAGCGTACCGGCCAGGTTCTGACAGAGGGCCTAACCTCGGGCGCCCGCGACGTCACCAAGGCGATCAGCGAGACCGGCTCGCAGGTCGTCGAGACGCTGACGGCGCGGGTCGAGACCGTCAACGAGACCCTGAGGCAGACGGGCGAAAGCCTGGCCCAGGAGATCTCGGAGCGGGGCACCACCGTCGCCGAGCGCTTCGAGCAGAGCGGCCGCACGCTGGTCGGCCTGATCGAGGGCCAGAGCGAGACGCTGACCCAGCGTATCGCGGAGACCGGAGAGACCCTGCGCAGCTCGCTCTCGAGCGAAGGCGAAAGCGTCACCACGCGCCTCGCCGAGGTCGGCCGCGGCGTCCACAGCCTGCTCAGCCGGCAGCATGAGAGCATGGCTTCGCGCCTGCTTGAAGTCGGCAACAACGTGCACGGGCTGATCGACAGCCAGGGCGAGACGCTGGTCAGCCGCCTCACGGAGACGGCCCGCACCGTCGAGGACGTGCTGCGCGAACGCGGCGACGCCATCGTGCTGCGTTTCGACGAGGCGAGCAAATCGCTGGGGGATACGGTCGGCCGCCAGGGCGACGAACTGACGACCCGGATCACCGATGTCGGCACCAGCCTGCATGGGCTCTTCACCGAGCAGGGCGGCAGCCTCGTGACCCGCCTCTCCGAGACCGGCGAGATCGTGCATACCCTGCTCGATCAGCAGGCCGAGAAGCTCACCAGCCGCGTCTCCGGCGCCGGGAAGGATGTCGAATCCCTGCTCGACCGCCATGGCGAAACGCTGGCCGCCCGCCTCGGCCAGACCGGCGAGGACGTGCACAAGCTCCTGAACGAGCAGGGCGATGCGCTCGTCGCCCGCCTCGGCCGCAGCGGCAAGGATGTCCAGAACCTGATCGGTCAGGAAGGCGACAACCTGGTCGCGCGCCTCGGCCTTGCCGGGCAGGAAGTCCACAGCCTGATCAGCGAACAGCGCAGCTCTCTCATCACCAGCCTGTCCGAGACCGGCACCAAGGTCAGCGCCCTGCTCGAAGAGCAGACCGGCGGCATGACGGTGAAGGTCTCGCAGGCCGGCCTCGACATGCAGGATCTGCTCAGCGGCCAGAGCCAGGCGCTGGTCACGCGGGTCGCCGATGTCGGCCGCTCCGTGCACAACCTGCTCGCCGAACGCGGTGGCGCACTGATCACCCAGCTTGCCGAGACCGGAGAGAACCTCCACCTCAAGCTCGGCGAACAAGGCGATGCGCTTGCGACCCGCGTGACGGAAAGCGTCGAGAGCGCCCGCTCCGCACTTGAGCAGCAGCAGGCCGGCTTCATCGCCCGCCTCGGCGAAACCAGCCAGGAGGTCGGCGCCCTGCTCGGCGAGCAGCGCGAGACGATGATCCGCGATCTCGTCAGCACCGGCCGCGAGGTTCACACCCTGCTCGGCGAGCAGAGCGAGGATCTGGCACGGCGCATGACCGACGCCACCCGCAGCCTCACCGAGACCATCAATGTCGATGGCCGCCATGTCGCCGAAACTGTCAGCGAAGCGACACAGGGGTTGCGCGCCACCTTCACCGTGCATGCAGAAGACGCGCGCACGCTTCTTGCCGACACCGGCAGGGAAATCGTGCTGGCGCTGACCCAGCAGGGCGGACGCGTCAACGAGGCCCTGGCCGCCAATGCCGAGTCGATGCTGCGCTCGGTCGAGAACCGTGCCCAGGCGCTGAACGAGACGCTGGCAAGCCGCCACGACGCGCTGAACCAGCTCTTCKATACGCAGGGCCGCCAGATCGACGGCACCCTGGCTGCGCGCCTCGCTGCCTTCTCCGAGCTGTTCGAGACCCAGGGTCGGGGTATCGAGGCCACGCTCAACGAGCGGCTTGTCTCCCTGTCCCAGCTCTTCGACTCGCAAGGGCGCGTCATCGAGCACGGCCTCAACGAGCGCCTCGCCGCACTCACGCATCTGTTCGACTCGCAGGGCCGCGGCATCGAGACCAATCTCAGCGAGCGTCTCGTCGCCTTCACCCAGCTGTTTGAAACGCAGGGTCGTGGCATCGAGACCAGCCTCAACGAACGCCTCGCCGCCTTCACCCAGCTGTTCGACACGCAGGGCCGTGGCATCGAGACGGGCCTCAACGAGCGCCTTGCTGCCTTCACTCATCTGTTCGACACGCAGGGTCACGGCATCGCGAATGGCCTCGACGAACGCCTCGAAGCGTTCAACCAGCTGTTCGACAGCAAGGGCCACGGTATCGCCAGCGGCCTCGACGAACGCCTCGAAGCGTTCAACCACCTGTTCGACAGCAAGGGCCAAGGCATCGCCGGCGGCCTCGACGAACGCCTCGAAGCGTTCAACCAGCTGTTCGACAACAAGGGCCAAGGCATCGCCAGCGGTCTCGACCAGCGCCTCGCCGCCTTCAACCAGCTGTTCGATACCAGGGGCCACGGCATCGCGAGTGGCCTCGACCAGCGCCTCGCCGCCTTCACCCAGCTGTTCGATACCAAGGGGCACGGCATCGCCAGCGGCCTCGACGAACGCCTCGCGGCCTTCACCCAGCTGTTCGACAGCCATGGTCACGGCGTCGCGAGCAGCCTCGACGAACGCCTCACGGCCTTCACCCAGCTGTTCGACACGCATGGTCACGGCATCGCAAGCGGCCTCGACGAACGCCTCGCGGCCTTCACCCAGCTGTTCGACACACAGGGCCGCGACATCGAGAGCGGCCTTGGCGAACGCCTTGCCGCGTTCACGAGCCTGTTCGACACGCAGGGTCGCGAAGTTGAAGCCGCGCTCGGCATCCGCCTCGACGCCTTCGAAGACATCGTGGTCCGTCAGGGCGGAGCCCTTGCAACCAAGCTCAGCACAGACACGCGCGAATTCACCGAATCCGTGGCGGCGCGCCTGAACGAGGCCGAGCGGCTGCTGACCGGCGACGGCCAGGCGCTGGCCGACCGCATCGGCACCCGCGCGGCAGAGGCCGCCGATATTCTCGCCGCCCGAACCCAGGAAGCGGCGACGGCCATGGAAGAGCAGATCAAGGTGTTCGAGGAGCGTTCCGGCGCCAAGAGTGCCGAGATCGCCACCTCCCTTGACGGGCTCATTGCCCGCATCGACGGCAATCTCGGCTCGCGGGCCACCGCGCTCAACGAGGCGCTGGTCGAACGCACTGTCGACATCGCCCGCGTGCTTGCCGAGGGCGGCCGGGAGGTCACCCGAGCCCTGGCGGCAAAGGCAGACGAGATCGGGGACGTCGTCACTTCGAAGAGCGAGTCGCTCACGCGCACGCTCAGCGAGAAGGCCGATACCATCAACGCCACCCTTGGCGGGCGGGCGTTGCAGATCGCCGATACGCTCGACCAGAGCGTCGCGCGCTTCGAGGAGCGCGTGGTCAACCGTCTCGACTCCGTCTCCGGGACGCTCGACACGCGCGGCCAGCAGATCGCCGACACACTGCACAACAAGTCCGAGGAGATCTCGGTCTCGCTCGGGGCCCGCGCCGACGAACTGCGCGCCCTGTTCGACGACAAGGGCGGCGGCATGGTTGCGGCGCTCGGCCTGCGCGGCGAGGCCATCGCCAACGAGGTCGCGTCGGTCGGCGAAACCGTGGTCAGCGCCATCGAGAGCCGCGGCTCTTCGATCCTCGCCGGCCTGCGCGAACGCGGCACCGAGATCACGGCTGCGCTCGACACCTCGTCGGCGGGGCTGCGCGACACGCTCGAGGTCGGAACGCGCCAGTCGGTCGAAGCCCTGGTCAGCACCAACGAGCAGCTTCGCGGCGAGCTCGGCGGCATGCTTGGCCGCCTGGGCGAAGCCAACAAGCTGATGCAGCAGATCGTCAACGGCGCGAACAAGAACCTCGGCGCGATCGAGGCCGGCCTGTCGGAGCGCGTCAGCGACCTGCAGGCAGTGCTCGCCACCGTCATGGACGAGACCAAGGGGGCGACGGAACAGGTCGCGGCCCAGGTCGAGGAGCTCAAGGCCTTCTCGGAAGGCACCTTGCGCCAGACCGCTGCGCTTGTCGGCCAGCTCGACGGCCAGGGCACCTCGCTCTCCGAGGTTACCCAGGCAAGCACGGCTGCGCTGCACGCTGTTGCCTCGCGGCTCGAGCAGGTCGAGGCGCGTGTCGGCAAGGCTCTCGCCGATCGCAAGGACACGCTCGAGGAAGTGCATGGCCTGATCTCGGGCAAGACCGACGACATCGAAACGATCACGCGCTCCTTCGCGGCCTTGATCGACGAGTCGCTGAGCAGCGCCGAAGCACGCGCACGCCAGATCGGCGGCGTGCTGACAGAGTCGGCCGAAGCCACGACCGGCGCGATCATGCAGCAGTTCGAGATGATCCGTGCCACCACGGGCAAGGAGCGCGAGCGCACTGCGCACGCTCTGCGCTCGGCCTATGAGCAGGTCAGCGGAGAACTCGGCAACGAGCTGTCCAAGGTCACGGAACGCTTCCAGGGCGCCGCCGAGGACATGCGCAAGATCTCCACCGAGATCCAGCGCGAGCTCGAGGCGACACGCTCCGAACTGAAGCGCGGCGTCCTCGACCTGCCGAAGGAGACGCAGGAATCGACGGCAGAGATGCGCCGTGTGGTTGCCGAGCAGATCAAGGCGCTCAACGAGCTGACCGAAATCGCGACGCGCGCCGGGCGCAATGCCGGCCCTGCCGAAGCCCCGGCTCGCCGTCCGGCTGCGGTCATGCCGGCAGCCCCGGCCTATTCCGCCTCCGTCACGCAGGCACGCGTGACGACCCTGGCCGAACCGCTGCGGCCCTCGATCGATGCGACAGCCGAGCCTGCCAAGCCGGAACCGCGCGCCGATGCGAAGGCAGCCCCGGCTCGCCCGACGCCCGCACCGGACGCTTCGCGCCGTCAGGCCACACCGGAACAGCCCCCGGCCAAGTCCGGCTGGCTGTCCGATCTGCTGAACCGCGCCTCGCGTGAGGACCGGCAGGCGGAGCCGAGCAAGCCGACTGCGCACTCGATCGAGAAGCTCGATTCGCTCTCGGTCGATATCGCCCGGATGATCGACCACGATGCGGCCGTCGAGCTCTGGGACCGCTACAAGCGCGGCGAGCGCAACGTCTTCACGCGCCGGCTCTATACCCTGCAGGGTCAGCAGACCTTCGACGAGATCCGGCGGAAGTACCGCCGCGATGCGGAGTTCAAGGAGACGGTCGACCGCTACATCGACGAGTTCGAGCGCCTGCTCGGCGAGGCGGCCAAGGACGACCGTGACTCGATGGTGGCGAAGACCTACCTCACCTCCGAGACCGGCAAGGTCTACACCATGCTGGCCCATGCGAGCGGGCGCTTCGAGTAAGCGCCCCTCCACCACCCCGAAATGCAAAACGGCCGCCCAATCGGGCGGCCGTTTTCATTGAAGCCTTGCGAACTCGATGTCGCTTTCGCCCAGAGCACATTGCGAAAACGTGGCGACGGTTTTTCGCATTGAGCATGCTCTCAACAATGAGAGTAGATCACGCTGTGTTTGGACGATTCCGTCCAAACACAGCGTGATCTAAGCAGCCCAGCGGACGATATCGATCAGAACCTTCGACAGCGCCTGGTCGAGCGCGCGGGCGGCGGCGGCACCGTCGACGGCACCGACGGGCACCCTGGCCGAGAACAGTTTGGCGCGCTGAATGTGCCCGGTCCGGTCCCCGACCAGCTTCGCGGTGATCTCGACCACGGCGGAGTTCGTCGCAGCATCGATATTGAAACTGCGGATATCCGTGTTGAGCTGGAAATCGGGAACGATCCGTTCGCCCGGCAGCGAAACCGACGCGATGCGGCTGCCGTTCTCGAAAGTCTGGAGCAACCGTATCTGCACGAGCTTCGGAACCCGGTCGGCCCATTGCGTGCCGCCGAGGAACGACAGCGCGCCGGCAGAGTCCCGGACAATCATGCGATCGGAATCGAGGGTCTGGACCGTCGTCGGCTCGTTGATGACGAGGGCTGCGCGCGCTCCTCCGACCCGGCCGAAATCGCGCGGCGCAGACAGATCGTAGGTGGTGGGCGTCGCGCCGCCGCTGCAGCCGCTCAGCGTGAGCGAGACGGCCAGGACGAGAGCGGCGATCGGCGTGAAGCCAGGTTCTGGCGCAAGGCGGGACGACATCGGCATCTGACTAGCGCGATCCGCTATACTGGGGAAGCGGCGGACGGCCGCCAAAGATGAACTGTTGCGGATTGCGCTCGATATTGCGCAGCGCCCGGTTGAAATCCGTCAGCGTCCGACGGCCTTCGGCGGCGAGGTTCTCGATGTCGCGCAAGCCCGGCCCGGTAAAGCGGTTGATCCCGGTCGTGATCTCCGCAGTGCGCTTGTCGAGGTTCTCGGCAAGGGTGCGGATCGAGCGCGCAGCATTGCCGACCTCGGCCAGCGCCCCCTGCCCGTCCCCGGAATTCAGGAACCCCTGCGCGGCCTTGAGCACGCCCTCGACCTGATCAGCCGCCTTGTTGAGCTTCTCGCTAATGGAGGCGACATCCTTCACCACCTTGCCGACATCCTCGCTGTTGTCGCCCAGTGCGGCGGTGAACTTGTCGACATTGGCGACGATGTTGGCGACCTTGCGCTGGTCGACGGACTTCACAACCTCGGTAAGTTCATCGCTCAGGCTGCCGAGTTTCTGCGAAAGCGGGGCGATCGTATCGGCGATCTGGCCGAAGCTGCTCATCAGCTTGTCGATGCCGTCGGAATTGTTGCCGAGCGCAGCCGAGAATTTCTCCACATTCCTGACCGTGTTGCCGATCGAGCCAGCATTGTCCTTGACGAGCCCCTCGATGCCGCCGAGCACCTCGTCGGCCCGCTTGGCGATCGTGCGCACCGTTTCGAGGATGTCCTGGAACTCGGACCGTTCGGCAATGATCGTCGGCAGGCTCTGGCCAGGCAGTGGCTTCAGCACGGGGGAATCCGGGTCGCCACCCAGCAACTGCACGGCGACGACGCCCGCAAGCCCCTGAGCCTCGATCCGGGCTCGGGTGTCGACCCTGAGCGGCGTGGTGTTGTCGACCTGAACGACGGCGTAAATCCGGCGAGGATCGTCCGGCAGCAGCTCGATGCGGGTGACCTCGCCAACACGCAGGCCATTGAAAAGCACGCTGGAACCGCGCCCCAGTCCGGTGACGGTGCCGCTGAAGACGATCCGGACATCCTGTCGGCGGCCCGCCAGGCCACTGTTGAACCAGTAGACGAAGCCGAACATCGCCGCGAGGACCGCGAGCGTGAAGAGACCGACCAGTGCGTAGTTCGCGCGCGATTCCATTAGCGCAACGTTAGAGCAGGATTCTGCAAGGGGCGAAGCAGCTTTCGGGCAACATTCTCCTCCAACGCGTCAATCGAGGCCGGGTTTCGCGGCCCTGGTCGCTTATCGAACTCGCTTCACGACCTTCTCTGGTCAGCAGGGAGGCGAGCCTGGGCCCGTTCGCCACCAAAATACGCCTTCAGCCAGGGGTGATCGGAGGCCAGCATCGTCGCAATCGGCCCGACCGCGATGACGCGTTTGTCCGCCAGCGCAGCGATCCGGTCGCAGGCCGAATACAGGCTGTCGAGATCATGCGTCACCATGAAGACGGTGAGGCCGAGCGTTTCCTTCAGCGTCATGATCAGTTGGTCGAATTCGGCAGCGCCGATCGGATCGAGGCCCGAGGTCGGCTCGTCAAGGAAGACGATCTCGGGATCGAGCGCCAGCGCCCGCGCGAGCGCCGCGCGCTTGATCATGCCGCCCGAAAGCTCGGAAGGCGCCTTGTCCGCCGCATCGGGCCTGAGACCGACCATCTCGAGCTTGAGCATCGCCATCTCGTCGAGCAGCGTGGGCGACAGCTTCAGGTATTCCCGCATCGGCACCTGGATGTTCTGCTTGACGCTGAGAGCCGAGAAGAGAGCGCCGTGCTGGAACATGACGCCAAAGCGCTGTTCAAGGGCGCGTCGCGCAGGCCCTTCGAGATCGTCGACATTCTCACCGAAGACCTCGATCGTGCCGCGCTGCTTGCGCACGAGCCCGAGGATCGTGCGGGTGAGGACGGATTTTCCCGTGCCGGACCCACCGACGAAACCGAGGATCTCGCCGCGCATGACGTCGAGATCGAGGCCGTCCATGATCACCTTGTCCCCGAAGGCGACCTTGAGATTGCGCACCTTGATGACAGGCTCCGGCGCGTCCTGGTTGCTCCCGGACGGTTCGGCCGCGTCATGCGACGGCGGATATCCCGCCGACTGGCCCCAGTTTGCGCTCATGCCCGGCCCACCGCCCTCAAAACTGGATGGATGCAAAGAACATGGCGAAAAGCCCGTCCACCAGGATGACCATGAAGATCGCCTTCACCACCGAGGCCGTGACCTGACGGCCGAGCGACTCGGCCGAGCCCTGGACGGCGAGACCTTCGATCGAGGCGATCAGACCGATGACGAAGGCCATGAAAGGAGCCTTGATCAGCCCGACGGCGAAATGCTTCCAGGTGATCACCGACTGGAGGCGCGCCAGGAAGGTATCGATGCCGATGCCGCCATAGAGCCAGCTCACCAGCGCCGCACCCGCCAGGCCGGCCATGGAAGAGATGAAGGTGAGGATCGGCAGCGAGATGATCAACGCCAGGATGCGGGGAACGACGAGGACCTCGATCGGGTCGAGCCCCATCACCCGCAAGGCGTCGATTTCCTCGCGCATCTTCATCGAGCCGATCTCGGCGGTGAAGGCCGAGCCTGAACGGCCGGCAATCATGATCGAGGTGAGCAGTACCCCGAGCTCGCGCAGAATCAGGATGCCCGTCAAATTGACGACGAAGGCCGAAGCGCCGAACTGCTGCAGCTGGAATATGCCCTGCTGGGCGACGATGCAGCCGACCAGAAACGAGATCAGCATGATGATCGGCGCGCCATTGAAGGCGATCAGCTCGATCTGATTGACGAGCGGCGGTCCCCTGAACTTGCGCGGACCGAACATGACGCTGACGGAGCCGACCACCACCTCGCCGAGGAACATCGCTCCGCCGACCATGTCGCGCCCGAAGCGGACCATGGCCTCGCCGATATTCACCAGCACGCTGACAATGCCGAAATGATGGACCGTCGGCGGGACGGAGCAGTCGTGGATATTGACCTCGGCCAGCAGCACCGCGTGCTCCGGCCTCCGGCTGACGAGTTCGACCGAGCCCCCGGCGGCCTCGCGCTGGTTCTTCAGCCGGTTGAGAACATAGGCGCCGAGCGTATCGAGCCGGATGATCGCGGAGAGATCGAGGGTCGCGCGCGACACCGAGGCGATGCGTTCGCCCATTTCAGCGATCAATTCCTCAATGCGCGGCGCGCGCTCGGCGCTCCAGGAGCCGGTCAGCTCGATGGCGAGGCTACCTGCATCGTCGTGAAAGACGGCCTGGGGTTCGGCGGTGTCGAGGCTCGCCATGGTCTCCCTGATGTCCCTCGATCGGCCTCATCGGACCTCCGTCCGCGCATGGCACCCTAATGCCAGGTCAGGCCCTATCCCCGAAACCTGTATCGCCGTGCCGGGCACGCTTGGCAAGCGTCGTCGCGCTGCATCGCTGTCGCCGCGAACGCTCCCACCGCGTGATCGGCGCGCTCCGGTTTTTTTGTGCATCGAGGCGCCTTTCGATGCCGCATGGCAGCACTTCCTTAATCAATTCTGTCGCACGGTTTTCGCTGGATCATCACGACTGCCCGGCCCGAATCGGTCAGTCTCCCCGAGAGCAGGTTCGTCATGGGCGACGCGCGTTCGCTGACACCGCTGAGCGAGACCGACTACGAGGCTATCGCCGCGGCAGTGATGGAGACCGCGCGCGGGCGCTGGTTCATGGCCGAGCACGCCAAGCGAAACCGGCAGGCCGACACCGCTCAGGTGCTGGCTGCCATCGACAGGCTGCAGCATGCCATGGGCGTCTCTGCTGCTCCGGCGTCGAGCGGACCAGATGTGAGCGAGGCCATCGCGCTGATCATGGATCTGCGCAGCGATCTGGAACGGATCAGCGGCAAGGCCGGCGAGCCGTCGTCGCGTCTCGCTGCACGTATCGAGACCGCGGCCGGCAGCATCGTCGGCGCGACCGAGAGCATCCAGGAAGCTGCCTGGGGCCTGCGCGAGAGTGGCGCGGCGGAAGTGATGTGCGACCTGCTCGATCGGCGGGCGACGGAGATCTATGCGGCAAGCGCCGTTGTCGAGGGCACCGCGCAGCAGATCGGCAAGATCGCCGACACGATTGCCATGCTCGACAGCAGCCTGCGGGCCATCGCCGGCAGCATCCATGTCGCCCCCGACACAAGCCGGATCACGCCGCCCCCGATGCCTGCCAAGGCGCTTGATCTGCGCGAGGCCGTTCCACTCTCGACCTATGACGACATCGAGATCGTCGAGATCGACGACAAGCCGCGCTCCACCCTGCACGAGACCCCGCGCATCCGAACGAGAGCCTCCAATCATCGGCGGCTCAGCACGATTCAGATGATGGAGGAAGACCTCGTCTTCGCGGAAGCCCCCGAGGCTGCGGTCACAGTGGCTGCGCCGAAGCCGAGAGCCGCGGCGACGACGTCGGAGGTCGAGCTGCGCAAGATCGAAGCGCTCCCGGTCGACAAGAAGCTCGCCTTCTTCGCCTGATCAGCCGGGTTTCGCGACAAAACTATCCATTTTGCCGGGGTTCAGCAGCCCGTAGGGATCGACCTCGTGCTTGAAGCCGAGCTGGTCGGCATCGGCGCGCTTGTGGCGGCTGCCGCCTTCGAGCGAGACGACATGCGGGTTCGCGATCATCACGCCCGCCTCCTCATGCAGCGCGATGATCTCGTTCAGCCGCTCCGGGGTCGTGTAGCGCAGAATCGGCAAGGCGCTCGCGGTCACGCGTCCACCGAAGCGGATGAACTCGTGATGAGGCAGCACCTCGTCCGGGAAGCGTGCGATCATCTCGCGGGCGCTCGCGACCAGCCGGTCATGCGGGAACAGGCACTGCAGATAGGTGATCGAGCGATCGCTCTTCAGCCATTGCAGCGTCGTGTGGTTCCAGGTGTACTCATAGAGCGGCACCGTGCCCGGCCCCTCCTCCGAGGGCGCCTCATAGGTCACCGTTCCGCGCGCACCGATGATCGCCTTGAAGGGGCCGAGCGAGGCCTCCGCGATCATGCAGATCAGGATGCTCTTGCCTGGCGGGCAATGCTGCTTCAACGCGCCGAAATAGGACGGGATCGGCGATGAGATCGGCGTCACCAGCTTCTTGACCACGCCGTCTGCCAGCGCGACGTCATAGCCGGCCTGGAACGCCTCGATGTAATCGTCGAAGGCGACGATGACGTCGATCCACGGCCAGGCCGGGGCCAGCGGCATTTCGAGCGCGGTGATGATGCCGGTCGTGCCGTAGGCGCGGTTGATCTTCTGGGCTGCGTCGTCGCGCAGCTCGAGAATGCGCGGCTCCTCCTCCACCGTGACGACGCGGGCCGCCAGGATATTGCCCGGTTCGCGCAGGCCGCCATAGGTCACGGACCCAACGCCGCCCGAGCCGCCCGCGACGAAGCCGCCGACAGTCGCCGACCGTTTGGTCGAGGGATGCATGCGCAATTCGTAGCCGGATGGCCGGGTCGCCATGTCGATATCGAGCAACCTGGCGCCGGCCTGGACGCGGATCGCGCCGGGCTTCTGCCACTCGATCGCGGTCAGTGCGGTGATATCAAGCAGGACGCCGCCTTCAAGCGGCACGGCTTGACCGTAATTGCCGGTTCCCGCGGCACGCACCGTCAGCGGGATGCGTCGCCTGGCACAGGCCGCCGCAACGCGCACCACATCGGCCTCGTCGCGCGGACAGACGATGATATCGGCCGACTTGTTCGCCAGTTCGGCATTGAGGATCGGCGAGTACCAGAAGAAGTCGCGCGAGCGCTTGCGCACGACCTGCGGCTCATCGATCAGCGGGATGTCGGCGATATCGGTCTTGAAGCCCGCGATATCGTAGCGCGAGGGCTGAACCGCCCTCGGTTTGCGGTCCGGGACGGCGTTCATGATCAATTCTCCCGCTTCAGCGCGCTTTCATGCCAGCGCCGCAACAGCAGATGCGAGATCCAGCTCGTCACCAGGAAGATCGCGATGCCCGAGAGCGAGATCATGATCAGGGCGGCGAAGACCCGCGGAATCTTGAGCTGATAACCGGCTTCGAGGATGCGGTAGGCGAGGCCCGACTCGCTCCCTCCCGTTCCGGCAACGAACTCCGCCACCACCGCGCCGATCAGGGCAAGACCGCCGGAGATCTTCAGGCCCGCCAGGAAGTAAGGCAGCGCGGCCGGCAGCTTGAGATAGCGCATCGTCTGCCAGCGCGTCGCGCCATAGAGCTGGAAGAAATTGATCAGGTTGTGGTCGGCCGAGTTCAGCCCGAGGATCGTGTTCGACAGGATCGGGAAGAAGGCGACGATCCAGGCGCAGATCAGCAGCGACAGGTTGATGTCGCCGGCCCAGATGATGATCAGCGGCGCGATCGCGACGATCGGCGTGACCTGGAGGACCACCGCATAAGGCAGAAGCGACATCTCCAGCCATTTCGACTGGGTGAAGAGCACGGCCAGCGTGACGCCGACGACCACGGCTGCGAAGAGCGCCATGAAGGTGATGCGCAGCGTGATCCAGAGCGAGCCCGAAAGCGTGCCCCAGTCGGCGATCAGCGTTTGCCCGATCAGCACCGGCCCGGGCAGGATATAGGGTGGGATCTCCTTCCAGCGGACGAGGAACTCCCACAGGCCAAGCGCCAGCACGCCAACCGCGATCGGCGCCAGGATGCGGGGCCAGGCGCTGGCGGGCAGGCCGAGGATGCGGGGCTCGGCCGCGAAGATCGGGCGCGCTTCCGCATCGGTCCCGTCATGGGGCACATGCGGCATGGTGGTATCCAGGGACGGCGCGCTCATGAGCCGATCGCCTCCTTGAGCTTGCCGGAAACGACACGACACAGATGCGCGTAATCGGCCGAGGTGCGGAACAGCTCGTCGCGCGGATAGGGAGCATCGACGTCGAGATCGGCCATGACGCGCCCGGGACGAGCCGCCATGACGACGATGCGCTTCGACAGGTAGACCGACTCGAACACCGAATGGGTGACGAAGACGGCGGTGAACTTCGTCTTCCACCAGAGCTCGAGCAGGTCGTCATTGAGGCGGTGACGGGTGATTTCGTCCAGCGCCGCGAAGGGCTCGTCCATCAGCAGGATCTTTGGCCGCATCACCAGCGCACGGGCGATCGAGACGCGCATCTTCATGCCGCCGGAAAGCTCGCGCGGATAGGATTTCTCGAAGCCCTTCAGCCCGACCAGCGCCAGCATCTCGGCCGAGCGCTCCTGCGCCTCGCGCTTCGGCACATGCTTGAGGATCAGCGGCATCATCACGTTGGACAGGGCATCCGCCCAGGGCATCAATGTCGGGTCCTGGAAGACGAAGCCGAGATCGCGCTCCGGCTTGCCGGAGGCGTCATGACTCGTCGTCGGCCAGTCGATCGTGCCCGTCGATGGCGCACCCAGGCCTGCGATCATCCGCAGCAAGGTCGACTTGCCGCAGCCCGAGGGGCCGAGCAGGCTGATGAACTCGCCCGTGCCAAGGTCGAGATTGACGTCGCGCACGGCCAATGTGCCGTTGGCGAACTGCTTCGAGACATGCCGGACTGATACGAGCGGCCTGGCGCCGCTGCCTTCGACATGAGGTCTGCTCAGATAGGCTGTGTCCAAAGCCTGATGATCCATCTTGCTGCTGTCGAACGTCTTCCGGTCATCCCGGACGGATCGGCGCCGCCGCGCCGACCCGGGGTCCATGAAGGGCGGAAGCCGCCTAAGCCTTGCCGACGCCCTTGTTGATGAACTCGAGGCTATAGGCCTTCTTGATGTCGATGCCAGCAGGGAAGACGCCGGCCTCCGTCATCATCTTGTAGAAATCGGCCCAGCGCGCATCGGTCATCGCGCCGATGCCAAGCGTCAGCGCGTCCCCCGAGAGCACGATGCCGTTCTCGTTCATGACCTGGCGGGCATAGGCGAGCTTCTCGCCGTCCATGTCGGGATTGTCCTTGAGGATCAGCGCATTGGCGGCCTCGATCGCCGGACCGCCCTTCATGTACTCGGCCCAGCCTTCGAGAGTCGCGGTGACGAAGCGCTGCACCACGTCCTTCTTCTCGGCGACCATCTTCTTCGAGATGTTGATGGTCGTGTTGTAGTTGCCGAAGCCGGAATCGGCGAGCAGGTGCACGACCGGGTTCACGCCGGCCTTGCGGATCGCGAAGGGCTCAGAGGACAGGAAACCCTGCTGCGAGATCGTCTTGTCGGCCAGGAACGGCGCCATGTTGAAGGTGTAGGGCCGGATCTGCTCGTCGGTGAAACCGAACTTCGCCTTCAGGAAGGGCCAGAAGCTGGTGCGTCCGCCGGCGCCGACCAGGATCGGCTTGCCCTTGAGCGCAGCCAGCGTGTCGTTGCCCTGGCCCGGATGCGAGATCAGGACCTGCGGGTCCTTCTGGAAGATCGAGGCGATGCAGAGGAAGGGCAGGTTCTCCTGGGCATAGCGGATCGCCTCGAACGAGTTCGACATGATCATGTCGACCCGGCCACCGAGCAGGAGCTGCGACGGGTTCTGCTGCGGGCCGCCCATGCGGATATCGGCGTCGATGCCGTATTTCTTGTAGATGCCGTTGGCGAGGGCGAGATAGAAGCCGCCATGTTCGCCCTGGGCGCGCCAGTTGGTCTGGTAGCTGACCTTGTCCAGCGTCTGGGCATTGACCCTGGCTCCGGGAACCGGGATCAGGGCGGAAGCGGCCGAGCCGCCGATCAGGCCGAGCGCAGCGCGACGGCTCACGCGATACTTCATCGTCATGGAACGGACCTCCAGGAACAGGCTAGCCAGCGGCGTCCGCGCCGCGCTGTGGCCACCAGCGAGCAACATATATGCCACGCTGCCAGGCGCGCTGGAAATCCGGCATCGCATTATTACGCACAGAGATCGGGCATTTGCCCAATTCCTCGCCAGATCTGCAACACCTGAAGTGATCAACAGCCGCGACGGCGCCATGCGGCCACGCGGCTTCCTCCGCCGGCACTTCCGGCTATGGTGGCGCCGTCCACGGAATCCGAGATCAGCATGACCAGCCCTGCCCTCTCCGCACTTCGCGCCGAACTCGCAGATCTGACCATCTATGACGACGCGCCGTCGCTCAGGATGCACAGCCGCGACTTCTTCTGGTTCTCCCCCGTGCTGAAGCCGGATCTCGAGGGCAAGCAGGCTGAACTCGTGATCCTGCCGAAGACCAAGGACGAGGTTCGCCGCGTCGCCTCGGCCTGCGCGCGCCATCGCGTGCCATTGACGATTCGCGGCGGCGGCACCGGCAATTACGGCCAGGCCGTGCCGCTCGAAGGCGGGGTCGTGCTCAACCTGTCCCGGTTCAGCCGCGTGGTCTCGACCACCCTCGGCGCGGGCCGGTTCGAGGCTGGCGCGAACATGCTCGATATCGACAAGGCGCTTGCTCCGCTCGGGCAGGAGTTGCGCATGCATCCCTCGACCCGGGCACAGGCAACGCTCGGCGGCTTCATCGCCGGCGGAGCTGCCGGCGCCGGTTCCTGCACCTGGGGGCAGATCGACAATCCAGGCGCGGTCATCGCCGTCGAAGTCATGACGGTCGAGCCGGAGCCGCGGCTGATCGAGCTGCGCGGCAAGGACATCCTGAAGGTCATGCACGCCTATGGCGTCAACGGCATCATCACCGAGGTCGAGGTGCCACTGGCACCCGCCCATGCATGGGCAGAACGGATCGCGACCTTCGAGACCCTTGGCCAGGCGGCCGCCTTCGGCCAGGCCTTCACCGAATGCGACGGCATCGCCAAGAAGCTGATCAGCATCCACGATCCGCGCATTGCCCCGTATTTGCGCCGGCTCGCGCCCTGGCTGGGCGAGAACAAGGCCTTTGCCATCCTGATGGTCTCCGAGCCGCAGGGCGACGAGCTCGACCGGCTGATTGCCGAGATGGGCGGAACGGTCACCTTCTCGCGCGCAGCGGCTGAAGCCCGCGCCGCGGCATTTGGGGAGCATCGCGAGAAGGGCGCGCCCGGCCCGCTCTACGAATACACCTGGAACCACACCACGCTGCATGCGCTGAAGGTCGACCCCGACATCACCTATCTGCAACTGCGCTTCCCGCCGGTCCGCAACCTCGAACTGCTGGCCTGGGCCGAGACGCATTTCCACGAGGATGTGCTCTTCCACATCGAGTTCCAGCGCCGGCAGGGCAAGGTCTACCATTCCAGCCTGCCGCTGGTGCGCTTCACCACGGCCGAGCGCCTGCACGAGATCATGGCGCAGGCCGAAGAAGCGGGCATCCAGGCCTCGAACCCGCATAGCTGGGTCCTGAACAATGCCGGCTGGAAGAAGGTCGATGCGCCGCAACCGGAGTTCAAGCGGATCGCCGATCCGCAAGGACTGATGAACCCCGGCAAGCTGTTGAACTGGCAAGCCGATGCTGCGCAGGCGGCGGAATGACGAGCAGACAAGGACGGATTGAGCGATGAGCGCGCGTTTCTGGGGCGACCTGAAGACCACCGATTTCGAGGGGCTGTCGCCCGACAACACGGTGGCGGTGCTGCCGCTGGCGGCCATCGAGCAGCACGGGCCGCATCTGCCGGTCTCGGTCGACACCACCATCATGAATTCCATGCTGGCCGAGGCGATGCCGCTGGTTCCCGCCAATCTCGATGTGCTGGTGCTGCCGACGCTGCCGATCTGCAAGTCGAACGAGCATCTGCATTCGCCGGGCACGCTGACGCTGTCCTGGGAGAGCGCAACGCAGAGCTGGCTCGAGATCGGCGAAAGCGTTCGGCGCGCCGGCCTGCGCAAGCTCATCATCGTCACCTCGCATGGCGGCAATATCGACCCGATGAAGGTGGTCGCGCGCGAACTGCGCGTGCGCCACGGCATGCTGGCTGTCACCACCGCCTGGCGCGCCTTCGGTCTGCCGCAAGGCGTCTATGCCGATCTCGATGCCAATCACGGCATCCATGCCGGCGACATCGAGACCTCGCTGATGCTGCATTTCCGGCCGGATCTCGTCGACATGGGCAAGGCCGGCCATTTCGAGCCAAGCACGATCAAGATGCAGGGCGAGTACGCCTGGCTCAGGCCAACTGGCCTGCATGCGCATGCCTGGATGGCGCAGGACGTCAACCCCAGCGGCGCGGCAGGCGATGCCAGCTTGGCGACGGCAGAAAAGGGCAAGGCGACAGCGGCCCTTCAGGCGAAGGGTTTTGCCGAGCTGCTGGCAGACGTCGCCAGGTTCCCGCTCTCGCAACTGCACAAGGCGTCGTAACCGGCAGCCTCAATCGGGGTCGAGCAGGCGCGGTCCCGCGCCCTGCTCGCCCAACCGATCCCAGGGATTGTGCAGCGGGCAGCTCTTCACCGAGAGGCAGCCGCAGCCGATGCAGTCGGTCAGGTGGTCGCGCAGCCGCGTCAACCGGTCGATCCGGCGCTCCAGCTCAACCTTCCAGACCGATGACAGGCGTGACCAATCCTCCGCCGTCGGCGTGCGCTCCGATGGCAAGGCCTTGAAGGCGTCGCCGATCGTCTTCAGCGGGATTCCCGTGCGCTGCGCCACCTTGATGATCGCCACGCGCCGCAGAACCTCGCGCGKATAGCGGCGCTGGTTTCCGCTGCTCCGCGCGCTCCGGATCAAGCCTTTCGCCTCATAGAAATGGATGGTGGAGACAGCGAGCCCGCTGCGCCTCGCCACCTCGCCGACGCTCATCTCATCGAAGAAATGGGCGTGATCCGCTTTGCTCATCGACGCTTGACCTTAACCTTGCTTGAGGTTTTATAACCCTGCGCTTCCGATGTGCAAGCAGCCTGGAGCGCGACCATGCACCGCCCGTTAGACCGCAGGATCCACCTCGCCCTGATCTATGGCAGCACCCGTGAGGGGCGGCTCTGCGACCGGGTGGCCAACTGGGCGCTGTCGCAGATCGAAGGCGAAGGCCCCTTCGTCGTGGATGTCATCGATCCGCTGACGCTCGACCTGCCGAAGCGCCACCCACGCGGCGAAACTCCGACAGTGCGCCTGCTCAGGGAGCGGATCGGGCGCGCCGATGGCTTCATCGTGGTCACGCCGGAATATAATCGCGGCTATCCGGCGCCTCTGAAGTTCCTGATCGATCTCGTCGGGGCGGAGTGGCGCGGCAAGCCGGTCGCCTTCGTGTCCTATGGCGGCGTCTCGGGCGGCTTGCGCGCCATCGACCAGTTGCGCCAGGTTTTCAACGAGTTGCATGCGGCCACTATCCGCGACGTTGTCTGCTTTGCGCATGCCTGGAGCCAGTTCGACGAGACCGGCCAGCTCCTGGATGCGACCAAGGCCKAGCAGGCGATGGCAACCATGCTGGCGCAACTGCACTGGTGGGCGACAGCGCTGCGCGATGCCCGGGAAAACGTCCCCTATGGTACATTCGCGGCTTGAACCGATCAGCAATCACCGACGACAATAGGTCGGAGAGGGGTCATCAAATGGCCCCTTTCAACCTACATATTTTATAAGACGGCTAATGAAATTCAGCTAGATTGGCTGCGCTTCGCGAGGCCCTTGGCACCCCCGATTCGGAGACCACCGTACGAGATGAACGCAGTCGACAGCACCACCTCGGTCCTGATCCACCTCGCAGGGGCGGTGGCTCTGCTGATCTGGGCCGTGCGCCTGGTCAGGACGGGCGCCACGCGGGCTTTCGGCTCCTCGCTCCGACAGGCGCTCGCGCGTTTCACGCGCAACCGCTTCACGGCGCTGGCGAGCGGAGCGGCGGTGACTCTGGTGCTGCAAAGCTCGACGGCGACGACGCTGCTGCTCTCCTCGTTCGCGGGCCAATCGCTGATCACCCTGCCGATGGCGCTTGCCGTGCTGCTCGGAGCCAATATCGGCACGGCGCTCGCAGCCTTTCTCGTCTCGCTCGATCTTGGCTGGATCTGGGGGCTTTGCCTCGCAGTCGGTGTGGCGCTCTACCTCGCCAACGAGGCGATGGACCGGGCCCGCAATATCGGCCGTGTCCTGGTCGGCATCGGGCTCATCCTGCTCTCGCTCGTCGAGCTGAAATCCGCTGCCGCTCCGCTCGCACAGTCTCCGACCTTCAAGCTGATTCTGCAGGCACTGGCCGGCGAGCCGGTCATCGCCGTGCTTGTGGCCGTCGCCGCGACCTGGCTGACCCATTCCAGCCTTGCCATCGTGCTGCTGATCGCTTCGTTCTGGTCGGGCGGGCTGCTCTCCCCGACCATGGCCGTGACACTGATCGTCGGAGCGAATCTCGGCAATGCCCTGGTCCCGGTCATCGACCAGCTCGGCGCCCCGATCGCGCAGCGCCGTGTCGCGGTCGCCAATCTGCTGACGCGCCTCGTCATCGCCGTCATCGTGATCCCGTTCGCCGGCCCGCTCGCCGGCTGGTTCTCGTCCCTGTCTCTCCATCCCGGACGGCTCGCAGTCGAGCTGCATCTGGCGCTGAACATCGCCGGCGGGCTGCTGTTCCTGCCCTTCATCACACCAATTTCCAACCTCGTCCTGCGGCTCATGCCGAGCGCGCCGACAAACGAACGCGTGATCCGCCCGCTCTATCTCGACCCCGGTGTGCTCGACAGCCCATCGGAAGCGCTTGCCTGCGCGATGCGCGAGACGCTCCATCTCGGCGACCGCGTCGGCGAGATGCTGAAGGACACGCTGACCCTGCTCGATGGCGACCAGATCAAGCTCTCCCGCGAGATCTCGCAGGCCGATGACGGTGTCGACACGATCCACGAGGCGATCAAGCTCTATCTGGTACGGCTGTCCCGGTCCGAGCTGAGCACGGAGGAAAGCCGCCGGCTGCTCGAGATCGTCACGTTGAACACCAATCTCGAGCATATCGGCGACGTCATCGACAAGAACCTCCGGGAACTGGCCGAGAAGAAGATCCGCAAGGGCTATCGCTTCTCGGCGGAGGGGCTTGCCGAGATCAGCGCACTGCATGCGCGGGTGTCCCACAGCCTGCGGCTGGCCTTGAACGTCCTCGCGACACGCGACATCGCATTGGCGCGTCAACTCTTCGATGAGAAGGCCGTGATGCGTTCCGCCGAGCGCCGCGCGACCGAAAGCCATTATGAGCGGCTGCGCAGCGGCGTGCCGGAATCGATCGAGACGAGCTCGATCCATCTCGACGTGCTGCGCGATCTCAAGCGCATCCACGGGCACATCACGTCGATCGCCTATCCCATCCTCGAGACGGCCGGCGAATTGCGGGAGAGCCGCCTCAGGCACAGCGAAGCATCCGCTGCCGAGGCTGATTTCGATCTTGGCATGGTACCGCAACCCAAGGGCTGAGCCCGCTCGCCTGCCCTCGCGGATGTATAGTCCAAAGGCGTAGGTCTTTGGGAGGCTGCGAGGGTTTCTCCTTGATCTCAATCCGGAGCGAGCATTGATCAACGCTGAGCACTATCGACTTCACAAAATAGAACTGGCCGCTGGCGAGTGGGAGAACGCATGATGAGCTGCATTGCCACTATCCGGAGACACTCATGCGGCTCCAACTCCTCCGCAATGCCACGCTCAAGCTTGTCTATGCGGGCAGGACATTCCTGATCGACCCTGATTTCGGCCCCATGCACGGCCGTCCATCTTTCACCGGCAAATCCGCAAACCCGATGGTCGAGCTGCCCGAGCCGATCGAGAGCATTCTCGATGGTGTCGACCAGGTGATCGTCTCGCACCTGCATTCCGACCATTTCGACAGCGTCGCGAAGGAGCGCATTCCCAAATATCTGCCGCTGACCTGCCGCCCCGGCGACGAGGACAGGATCGTGGAGGCGGGCTTCCAGTCAGTCAGCCCCGTGGAGTGCTTCCAGCGGATCGGACCGATTATCCTGAAGCGCGTCCCGGCGCAGCATGGCAGCGGCGCGGTCGTCGAGAAGATGGGGCCCGTCATGGGCTTCAGCCTGGAGGCCCCAGGCGAGCCGACCCTCTATTGGTGCGGGGACAGCATTCTCTATCCGCCGCTGCTCGAAGCGGTTTCAGCGACCGCGCCGGATGTGATCGTCACCCATTCCTGCGGTGCCCTCTGGGACAGCAGCCTGATCGTGATGGACGACGCCCAGACGCTGGCACTCTGCGAAGCAGCCCCCGAGGCCATCGTCATCGCGACCCATATGGAAGCGCTCGACCACGCCAGCGTCAACCGGGCGGCCTTGCGCAAGGCCGCCGAACAGCGCGGTATCGGGCCAGAGCGCCTGTTGATCCCCGGAGACGGCGAAACCATCGAAATCAGGGAGCCCGCGCGGGTTTGACCGCGCGGTGCTGGGTTACTCCCCCGCTTTGGCGGTCTTGGCGTAGATGTCGCGATAGCTGTCGCGCAGCAGGTTCTTCTGGACCTTGCCCATGGTGTTGCGCGGCAGTTCGGGCACGATGAAGACCTGTTTCGGCAGCTTGAACTTGGCGAGGCGCTGGTCGAGCGCCTTCGAGATCGACGCGGCGGTGATCTCGGCGCCGGCCTTGACCACGACCACGGCCGTGACGCCCTCGCCGAAATCGGGATGGGGACAACCGATGACCGCGCTCTCGATCACGCCCGGCATCTCGTCGATCTCGGTCTCGACTTCCTTCGGATAGACATTGTAGCCGCCGGTAATGATCAGGTCCTTGCCGCGCCCGACGATATGGACATAGCCGGCGGGGTCGATCTTGCCGAGGTCGCCAGTGATGAAGAAGCCGTCATCGCGGAATTCGGCCTTGGTCTTCTCGGGATTGCGCCAGTACCCCTTGAAGACGTTCGGGCCCTTGACCTCGATCATGCCGATCTCATCGGCACCGAGCGTCCTGCCGGTTTCCGGGTCGGTGACGCGCGCGCTCACGCCTGGCAGCGGGAAACCGACCGTGCCGGCCACACGCTCGCCCTCATAGGGGTTGGAGGTGTTCATATTGGTCTCGGTCATGCCGTAGCGCTCGAGGATGGCGTGGCCTGTGCGCTCGCGCCATTCGCGATGCGTCTCGGCGAGCAGCGGCGCCGAACCGGAGACGAAGAGGCGCACATGCCGGGTCGCCTCCTTGGTCAGGCGCGGATCCTGCAGCAGCCGGACATAGAAGGTCGGCACGCCCATCATGCAGGTCGCCTGCGGCAGGTATTTCATGATCTGCTCGGGATCGAATTTCGGCAGCAGGATCATCGAGGCGCCGGCGAAGAGCACGACATTGGTCGCGACGAAGAGGCCATGCGTATGGAAGATCGGCAGCGCATGCAGCAGCCGGTCATCCCTACTGAAGCGCCAGTAGTCGACGAGCGCGAGCGCATTCGAGGCCAGGTTGTCATGGCTCAGCATGGCGCCCTTGGAGCGCCCGGTCGTCCCCGAGGTATAGAGGATGGCGGCCAGGTCGTCCGGGCCACGTGCGACATCGGCGAATTCTGCGGAAGCGCCGCCGGCCTTGTCGAAGAGCGTCCCTGTCGCGACACCGAGCGTTTCCAACCTGGCGCCGGCCTTCTCGGCGTAGGGCCGCAGGGCCTCGGCCTTGTCTGGATCGCACACGAAGACCGCGGGCTCGGCATCTCCGAGGAAATACTCGATCTCGGCCGGCGTGTAGGCGGTGTTCAGCGGCAGGAAGACGGCGCCGGCGCGGATCGTGCCGAGATAGAGCATCAGCGCCTCGATGCTCTTTTCCACCTGCACGGCGACGCGGTCGCCCGGCTTCACGCCGAGCGCCACCAGGGCATTGGCGAAGCGGGCGGACACCGCGACCATCTCGGCATAGCTGTAGCGACGGCCGTCATCGAGAAGCGCGAAGGGCGCGTCGGGTGCGGGAATGCGCGCGGTGACGAGGTCGAACAGATGATTGGCCATGACAGGTCTCGGGTTTTCGTTCAGGCGGAGACGGGACGGAGCAGCTTGCGGACGGCGGACGAAGCGACGACGGTGTTGCGGCTGGCGAAGGCCTCGTGATTGGCTTCGATGTCGCCGAGATCATAGCGGTAATTGACCATCACCCCGTGCGACTCGCGCAAGCCCCGGGCCGAGAGATTACCGCCGATATTGATGCGTTCCAGCCTTGCGCCGTTGCCGAGATGGAAGCGCGCGACCGGGTCGATGACCCGCCCCGACGATGCACGCGCGCGCAGCAGATAATGCGCCGCCATCTGACCCAGCAGCTTGTCACGCCGGGCCCTCTCCTGTTCGTCGAGCGCCATGGTCTCGCCGACCGGGCGCGCAAGCTCGGAGAGTTCCTCATTGGTGAGCAGCGGGTCGCCAGGCTCGGCGACGATGCCCGCGAGCCAGCGCGCAAAGCCGGGAACGGGCGAAAGGGTGACGAAGGTATCCAGCCCGGGCAGTTCGCGCTTCAGGTCCTCGGCGACCTGTTTGATGAGGAAATTGCCGAAGGAAATGCCACGTAGCCCCTCCTGGCAGTTCGAGATCGAATAGAACACCGCGGTGGACGCATTCTGGGCCGGGAGGACCTCGCGCCCCTCACTCAGGACTTCGGCGATACTGCGTGGGATCGCGCCCGTTAGCGCAACCTCGACGAAGATTAGCGGCTCGTCGACCAGTTGCGGATGGAAGAAGGCGAAACAGCGCCTGTCTGCCGGCTCGAGCCTGCGGCGCAGATCATCCCAGCCCTGAATCTCGTGCACGGCCTCGTAGCGGATGACCTTCTCCAGCACATTGGCCGGTGTGTGCCAGTCGATGCGGCGCAAGACCAGGAAGCCGCGATTGAACCAGGAGCCGAAGAGATGCCGGAAATCATCATCGACCGGCTTCAGGGCCGGGTCGGCCTCGATCGCCTCGAACAACGCCTCCCGCATGCGGACCAGCACATGGGTGCCGCCGGGCGCGAGGTTGAGGCGGCGAAAGAGTTCCTGCCGGCGCGGCTCGGAGGCAATGTGCAGCGCTGCGATAGCAGCCGCGTCCGGCTCATTCTGGTAGCGCGCGATGGCGGCGTTCAACTTCTCCTGATCCGGACCGAAGCGATCCTGCAGCAGGCGGAAGAAACCGAGGCGCCCGGGCGGATCGAGCCGTTCCCATTGCTCGAGAACGGCCTGCGCCAACGCCATGCCGGAGGCCTCACCACGCCCTGACAGCAGGTCCTCGCAGAGCCGGTCAAGCGAGCGGTTGCGGTTCCCGGCAAAACGCTCAAGGCCGATCAGTGCGCGGCCACGGCCCGCCACGCTCGTCAGGAGTTCGCCGAGAAACGCCATGTCCATCCCCATCTCCGCTGCCGTCGTGGGCGATCCTATACGAGTTTTGCTGCGCCGGAATGAAGGGCCTGCCCTGCTCGAGCATCGGCCCGAAAAGTGCCTTGCGGTTTCCGGAAATGCCGATGCGAACATAGAAGCTAGGTCATCGGACCGGATACGATATCGGGTCCGATGACCTAGCGGAGCAGGCTCCATGCCTTCAGGAAGAAATCCGGTGCGCCGAAATTCCCGGATTTCAGGGCAACAGCCATCGCGGGGCTACCGACGACGCGAGTCCACGGCACACCGGGGTCGATCTCGGGGCCAATCTCGAGCGTCTGGATGCCGAGGCCCTGGACAACGGCGCCCGAGGTCTCGCCACCGGCGACGAGCAGGCGCGTAACACCGCCCTTGGCGAGCAGGCGCGCCGTTTCAGCGAAAGCCTGCTCGACGATCTCACCGGCCTTGTCGCGGCCAAGCTGCCCCTGGATCGCGGCGACTTCGGCCGGGTCATCGCTGGAATAGACGAGGAAGGGTCGATCGGCCGGTTGCGCCAGCGCCCAATCGGCCAGAATTCGTGCCGTCTGCTCGCCGGTGGCCAGAGCGAGCGGGTCGACCTTCAGCGCGGGATATCCGGCTTCAAGCGCCGCCTTGATCTGCCCGCGTGTGGCAGTGGAGCAGCTGCCCGAGATAATGCCGGCCCGCCCCTCGGGCGCCTCGAGATGGGCCGCGATATCGCGCCCCGGCAACAGCCCTGCCTTGCGGAAGTTCTGCGGCAGCCCCATCGCGATGCCGGAACCGCCGGTCAGCAGGACCGCCCCATCGACAGCAGCGCCCAGCACCATCAGGTCGTCATTGGTCAGCGCGTCGGTCACGACATAGCGCACGCCCTGCCCCGCCAGTTCCACAAGCCGGTTCTTGACCGCGCCGGCCCCAGCCAGGACCGTGGCGTATCCGATATGGCCGACCGGGGTCTCGGTCTGTGCCGCCATCAGGCGCATCAGGTTTGAATCCCGCATCGGCGTCAACGGGTGGTCCTTCATCGAGCTCTCATGCAGAGGCACGGAGCCGACGAAGAGATAGCCCTGATAGATCGAGCGGCCATTCGCGGGAAAGGCCGGGCAAATGATGACGCTTTCCGCGCCGAGCCGGCGCATCAGCGCGTCCGCCACGGGGCCGATATTGCCGTGCGGGGTCGAGTCGAAGGTCGAGCAATATTTGAACAGGATCTGGCGCGCCCCGGCGGCGAGCAGCGCCTCGCAGGCGGCGAGCGACTGCGCCACTGCTTCCGAAACCGGATTGGTGCGCGACTTCAGCGCGACGACGACCGCATCGGCCTCCGGCAGGGTTGCATTGGCCGATGGCGCGCCGATCACCTGAACCGTCCGCATCCCGGCCCGGTTCAGCATCAGGGCGACGTCGGTCGCACCCGTCATGTCGTCGGCAATCACACCCAGAAGCATCCGTCCCATTCCCTGTTTCCAGCGCATACAAACTGCGCCTGATACCCGTATCCGTCTGGCGCAGTGCATATCAGAGATCATGCCCTGCGTGCGCGTAGCCCGGACATGCCGGCCTCAGCCAGAAGCGGAGAGCTTGGCCGCCAACTTGCATACAAGCCGAACGGCGACCCGGGAACAATACTCCGCAAGAATGATGCAGCGCATGATCGACGCCCGCCGAAACTTGCGCCAACTTGGTGCTGAACGGGACCAACCCGGGAGGCTCTTCGCTTTCGGATTCTGCATATCGACCTAGCGGCGCAAGCAGCCTGCGTTCGGCAGGCCATGCGCCAGATCTCTATCCGGCCGCGCGAACGCGCCTCACACAGAAAATCCAACAGGGGAAAACCGATGAAGCTCATTGCCGCGCTGGTTTCAGCGACCTTCCTGACGATCGCGAGCCTGCCAGCCATGGCGCAGGCGCCGAACACGCTGCGTGTCGGCCTGCAGGAAGACCCCGACGTGCTCGACCCCCACAAGGCGCGCACCTTCGTCGGTCGCATCGTCTTCATGGGGCTGTGCGACCGGCTGCTCGATATCACGCCTGACCTCAAGCTCGTCCCGCGGCTGGCGACCGAATGGTCATTCTCCCCTGACGGGCTGACGCTGACCATGAAGCTGCGCAGCGATGCGAAGTTCCATGACGGCGAGCCCTTCAATGCCGAAGCGGCAAAGGCCAATCTGGAGCGGGCGCGCACGCTGCCGGACTCCCTGCGGAAATCGGAACTCGCCTCGGTCGACAGTGTCGAGGCCGTCGATGCCACCACGCTCGTGCTGAAGCTCAAGCGCCCCGACGCGACCCTGCTTGCCCAATTGACCGATCGCGCCGGCATGATGCTGGCTCCCAAGAGCCTCAGCGGCGATGTCGGCGCCAAGCCGATCTGCTCCGGCCCCTACAAGTTCGTCGAGCGCGTCCAGAACGACCGCATCGTGCTGGAGAAGTTCAAGGAACACTGGGAGGCCGCGAACTACCAGTTCGACCGGGTGCTCTATCGTTCGATCCCCGACACCACCGTGCGTCTCGCCAATCTGAGAGCCGGCGAACTCGACGTGCTGGAGCGCCTTGCGCCGACCGACGTGCCGGGCGCCCGGGGCGACAAGTCGCTCAAGATCGCCAGCACATCGAATCTCGGCTATCAGGGCATCACCATCAACACGTCCAATGGCGAGGCGGCGAACCAGCCGATGGGCAAGGACAAGCGCGTCCGCCAGGCCCTGTCGCTCGCGATCGACCGCAAGGTCCTGAGCCAGGTCGTGTTCGAAGGGCTGTACGAGCCGATGATCCAGCCGTTCAACCCCGGAAACCCCTATCTCAGCGCCGACTTCCCGGTGCCGGCGCGCGACGTCGCCAAGGCGAAGGCGCTGCTCAAGGCAGCCGGTGCCGAAAAGGTCTCGGCCGAGCTCTTCGTCACCAACAATCCCGTCGACGCGCAGCTTGGCCAGGTCATCCAGGCAATGGCTCAGGAAGCCGGCATCGACATCCAGATCCGCTCGAGCGAATTCGCGAGCCAGCTGCGCGACCAGCAGCAGGGCAAGTTCCAGATGAGCCGCATCGGCTGGTCCGGCCGCATCGACCCGGATGGCAATATCCACCAGTTCGTGACGTCGAAGGGTAACCAGAACGACGGACGCTACAGCAATCCGGAGGTCGACAAGCTGCTCGACCAGGCCCGCACCGTCTATGACGTCGCCGAGCGCAAGAAGCTCTATGACGCAGCGCAGGCAATCCTGCAGGACGAGCTGCCGATCGTCTATCTCTACAACCAGACGGTGTTCTTCGCGCTGCGCTCCAACATCGATGGCTTCGTGATCAATCCCGACGGCATGATCCGGCTCGCCGGGTTGAAGAAGAAGTGATGACCGCCTCTTCTCGAACCCCACACCCTCGTCAGCTCCGGGCGACCCTTGCGTCGCCCGGAATGGCGGCCGGGCTTAGGGGGCAGCCATGCTGACCCTGATCGGCCGCCGCGTCTTGATCGCGATCCCGACACTCTTTCTGGTGTCGCTGTTCGTCTTCGCCCTGCAGCGAGCCTTGCCCGGCGATCCGTTCCTCGTCATCGCCGGCGAGGAGCGCGATCCGGAGGTGATCGCCCGGCTGCGCGAAATCTACCGGATGGACGATCCCATCGTCGTCCAGTTCTTCGCCTGGCTCGGCCAGGTCGTGCAGGGCGATTTCGGCCGCTCGCTGCGAACCGGCGAGCCGGTGCTCGGGCTGATCCTGCAAAAGCTGCCTGTCACCATCCAGCTCGCCACGGCCTCGATCCTCGTCGCCGTCGCGATCGGCGTCCCGGCGGGCATCATCGCCGCCCGCAACAAGGGGACGGCCCTCGACTATTCCGCCAGCGCGCTCGCGCTCTCCGGCCTCTCGATCCCGAATTTCTGGCTCGGCATCATGCTGATCCTGCTCGTCTCGGTGGAGCTCAAGCTCCTGCCGGCATCGGGATATGAGCCGATCTTCAGCAACCCGATCGGCGCGATCGAGCGGCTGATCATGCCTGCCTTCGTGCTGGGCGGCGGGCTTGCGGCCTTCTTGATGCGCCATACGCGCGCTGCGATGCTGGAGGTCCTGCAGTCCGACTATGTCCGCACCGCGCGCGCCAAGGGGCTCGACGAGCAGACGGTCGTCAACCGCCATGCGCTGCGCAATGCCCTGATTCCGATCATCACCCTCTCGACGCTGCTCTTCGGTGAGCTGCTGGCCGGAGCCGTGCTGACCGAACAGGTCTTCACGATTCCCGGCTTCGGCAAGCTGATCATCGACGCCGTGTTCAATCGCGATTACGGCGTGGTGCAAGGCGTCGTCCTGTGCACTGCAATCGGCTTCATCCTGATGAACCTGCTTGCCGACCTGCTCTACATCCTCGTCAACCCACGCCTGAGGGACGGCTGATGGCGAACATCGCATTGGACCGCCCGTCCCCGACCAGCTCGTTGGAACCATTGCCGGCGCGAAGCCCGCGCGCCTGGACGAAACTGCTGCACAACCGCTCCGCCCAGATCGGCGGGGCGCTCGTGCTGATCTTCGTGCTGATGGCGATCCTGGCGCCGCTGCTGCCGCTGGCAGACCCGCTGAAGTCGAACTTCCTCGCCATCCGCAAGCCGCCTTCGGCGCTGTACTGGTTCGGCACCGACGAACTCGGCCGCGACCAGTTCTCCCGCCTGTTCTACGGCGCGCAAACCTCGCTGCTGGCCGGCATCTTCTCGGTCTCGATCGCGCTGGCGGTCGGAGTACCGTTCGGGCTGCTGGCGGGGTGGTATGGCGGCTGGATCGACATCGCGATCTCGCGCGTCACGGAAGCGATGCTGGCCTGCCCCTTCCTGATCGTCGCGATAGCGTTTGCGGCGATCCTCGGCCCCTCCTTGACCAACGCCATGATCGCGATCGGCCTCTCGGCCGTTCCGATCTTCATCCGGCTGGTCCGAGGCCAGGTGCTCAGCATCAAGGCCGAGGATTTCATCGAGGGAACGCGCGCGATCGGTGCCCGCGACATGCGGATCCTGTTCCTTCACGTCCTGCCGAACACGCTTTCGCCGATCGTGGTGCAATCCACCCTTTTCATGGCGCAGGCGATCATCCTGGAAGCGGCCCTCTCCTTCCTCGGCCTCGGCCAGCAACCTCCCGCTCCGTCCTGKGGTCAGATGCTCAACGTCGCCAAGAATTTCATGGAGCAGGCGCCGTGGATGTCGGTCGCGCCCGGGATCACCATCTTCTTCGCCGTTCTCGGCTTCAACCTGCTCGGCGATGGCCTGCGGGACGCGCTCGACCCCAAAGAACACTAAGCAAGCCTAGGGATAGCATCATGTTCACGACCCGCCCCGAAATCCTCGGCACCTTTGGTGTCGTCACCTCGACGCATTGGCTCGCGACGGCCTCCGGCATGGCCATGCTCGAAAAGGGCGGCAACGCCTTCGATGCCTGTGCCGCCGCAGCCTTCGTGCTCCAGGTCGTCGAGCCGCATCTGGTCGGCCCAGCCGGCGATATGCCGGCCGTGTTCTATTCGGCCGAGACGAAGAAGGTCGAAGTCATCTGCGCTCAGGGTCCGGCGCCGCAGGCAGCCACCATTGAGGCCTTCAAGGAACTCGGCCTCGACCTGATCCCCGGATCGGGACTGCTCTCGACGGTCGTGCCCGGCGCTTTCGGCGGCTGGATGACGCTGCTGCGCGACCATGGCCGCCTGTCGCTGCGTGAGGTTCTCGAGCCGGCCATCGGCTATTTCGAGAACGGCCATCCGATGCTGCCGCGCGTCTCCGACACGATCGGGTCCCTGACCGATCTCTTCACCAATGAGTGGCCGACCTCGGGGGCGGTCTATCTGCCGGGCGGCAACGTGCCGAAGGGCAAGGAACTCTTCAGCAACAAGGCCGCGGCGGAAACGTACAAGCGCATTCTGTCGGAAGCGGAAGCCGCCGGCGGCTCGCGCGAGAAGCAGATCGAGGCTGCTTACGACACCTGGTACAAGGGCTTCGTCGCGGAAGCGATGGACGCATTCTGCCGCACGACCGAGGCGATCGATTCCTCCGGCCGCCGCCACAAGGGCCTGCTCACCGCCGACGACATGGCGCGCTGGAAGCCGACCTACGAAACGCCCGCGAGCGTGAACTATCACGGCTGGGAGGTCTTCAAGATCGGTCCCTGGGGCCAGGGCCCCGTCTTCCTGCAGACGCTGAAGATCCTGGAAGGCATCGATATCGCCGCGATGGGACCGGCCAGCCCGGAATTCATCCATCACGTCACCGAGGCGATGAAACTCGCCTTCGCCGATCGCGAGGCCTATTACGGCGATCCGGATTTCGTGAAGGTACCGATGGCGACGCTGCTTTCGGAGGATTACGCCCGCGGCAGGCGCAATCTCATCACCGACAAGGCCTCGCATGAGCTGCGCCCCGGCATGATCCCCGGTTTCGAGGAGCAGGTCGGCAAGATGCTGGCGAATATCCGCATCGCCGGGCGGAGCGGCGTCGGCGGCGCAACCGTCGGCGAACCGACGCTCGCCTCGATGGTTGCATCGTCGAAGCGCGGCGATACCGTTCATATCGACGTGATCGACAAATGGGGCAACATGATCGCCGCCACGCCGTCTGGCGGCTGGCTGCAATCCTCTCCCGTCATCCCCGAGCTTGGCTTCCCCCTGAACTCGCGCGCGCAGGCATTCTGGCTGGAAGAGGGCCTGCCGGCCTCGCTCGCGCCGCTGAAGCGCCCGCGCACCACGCTGACGCCGACACTGGCCTTCGAGAATGGCGAACCGCGCCTGGCTTTCGGCACGCCGGGCGGCGACCAGCAGGAGCAATGGCAGCTCGGCATGTTCCTGCGCCGGGTGCACCAGGGTCTCAACCTGCAGGAGGCGATCGACCTGCCGCTGTTCCACACGCAGCACTTCCCCTCGACCTTCTATCCGCGCGAAGCGCGACCGGGGCATCTCACGGTCGAGGAGAGCATCGGAGCCGCGGCGATCGCCGATCTGGTCCGGCGCGGCCATGATCTCGAGAAGGCCCCGGCCTGGACCGTCGGGCGCCTGACCGCGGCGGAGAAGAGCAGCAATGGCCTCTTGCGTGCCGCGGCGACGCCACGTCTGATGCAGGCCTACGCCGCCGGCCGCTGAGAAGGATTGCTCCATGACCTGGTCTATCGTCGCCCGCGATGCGGCGACAGGCGCCTATGGCGTCGCGGTTTCCACCTGCGCCTTCGCCGTCGGCTCGCGCGTGCCGCAGGGCGCGGCGCGCACGGGGGCGCTTGCCACACAAGCCTTCCTCAACCCGCTCTATGGCATCGATGGCCTGCGGCTTCTGCTCGAAGGCCGCCCGGCCGCCGAGATCGTTGCCAACCTCACCGCGGCCGATGAGGGGCGCAATCATCGCCAGCTCCATGTCATCGACCGGGACGGCAAGATTGCCGCTCATACCGGTTCGGCCTGCGTCGACTGGTGCGGCTCGGTCGAAGGCCCGCAGGTCTCGGTGGCTGGCAACATGCTCGCCGGACCGCAGGTGATCGAGGAAACGCTGAAGGCCTATATTGCGGCCTCGGCGCTCGATTTCGACGAGCGCTTGCTGGTTGCGCTCGAGGCCGGAGAGCGGGCCGGTGGCGACAAGCGGGGGCGCCAGTCCTGCGCGGTCCGGATCTGGTCGACCGATGCCTTTCCGAGCTTCGACATCCGCGTCGACGATCACGCAGACCCACTCGCCGAATTGCGGCGGCTCTGGCGCATCGCGCACCAGCGCTCCGTGCCCTATCAGGCCGCCTCGCCGTCTCGTGCCCGACCGGCGGGGATCACGGACCGCACCGAGCTTGATCGGCTGTGCAGCGAGTATGCTGCTGCCTGGAATGCGAGGCACCCCGAGAGCTGAGCCCTTCGGCCGTCCGGKGCGTGGCATCGCGCCTGGCCCCGGCTTCGGATGGGCGCCAAGCACAATCTCTGCGTCAATGCTGCAACAGGGCGCCGTGATCGTCGGCAGTCCTGTCGCCGTCTTGACGCAGATCAATCACTTTCCCCGAGCACTGGCGAAGAACGGTCCCACCGGCCGGGCAAGTTGCGATGGATTGAGTCGCCCACCGGCAGCAGCTGGGGACCATCATGACGACACGCCTTCTCCCGACCGCTCTGAGCGCCGTCCTGCTCGCAGGCACCGCGCTGACAAGCGCTGAGGCAGCCGATCTGCCCTCCTACAAGGTACAGCCGGTCGCGCCGATTCTGGCGCAGTGGAGCCCCTGGATGATCCGCGGGCGCGCACTCGTCGTGGTACCGCAGGAGGATGCCTCGCTCCGGATCGGCGGCGTCACAGTTCCCGGCGCGGACGTCAGCATCTCGACCTCGGTCGTGCCCGAACTCGACATCAGCTATTTCTTCACGAAGAACATCGCCGCCGAGCTGATCATTGGCGTCACCCCGCATCGCGTCAAAGGCGCTGGTGCTCTCGCCGGAGCGCGGATCGGCTCTGCCTGGCTGCTGCCGCCGACGCTGATGCTGCAATATCACTTCACTGATCTCGGGCGCATCAAGCCCTATGTCGGCGCCGGCGTGAACTACACGGTCTTCTTCAACGAGAAGGCCAAGGGCGGCTTCACCGATTTCGATCTGAAGGACAGCTTCGGCCTCGCCCTGCAGGCCGGCTTCGACTACATGATCGACGACCACTGGGGCATCAACTTCGACGTGAAGAAGATCTTCCTCGAGCCGAAGGTCAAGGTGAACAACGGCCTGGTCAGCGGCAAGGTCAAGATCGATCCCTGGCTGATCGGGACAGGCGTTACCTACAAATTCTGAGCTGAAAGATGTTCAGGCTCCCCCGCCGGGTGCGGCGAGGGAGCCTTGAGAATCGGTCCGGAACGTGGATTACGGCTTGGGAAGGCCGATGCAGACACTGAAGGTCAGATCATCGGACCGGCTGCGCGATCCGGTCCGATGATCCTGTTGTCAGGTCAGCCTGCCGCGCGCCGCGACCGGTAGTTCGCCGATCAGCTTGTCGCCGCGCACCGTGATCAGCCTGTCGACCATGTTGACGACGACGCAGACATGGTTCGGCACGATCCGGACGACCTCGCCGACCTTCGGCCGTTCATTCGAGGCCGCAAGGTCGAGGAAGCCATGCTCCTCGGCGAATTTGGCAATCTTGGCGGACGGATACTCCAGAATATAGCCGTGCCCTTCGAGGCCGCCGGTATCGCTCGTCAGCGTCTTGGACCCTGAATCGAGGATGCCGCGCTCCGGGCCGGCACGGCTCACCACCGTCGCATAGACCGTCAAGGCGCAGTCATCGAGGCTGGCGACGCCCGCCGCGACCTGCATGCGGTCGTTGAAGATCGAGGTACCGGCGCGGTGCTCGGTCGCGCCCTTGAGCTTGCCGATATTCGGAATATTGGGCGAGCCACCGGTCGAGACGATGCCGGCCTCGAGCCCCGCATCGCGCAGGCCCGCATTGGCCGTGTCGAGGAAGAGCTGCGTCCGGTCCCAGCCATCCTCCGGCGGATACATCAGGAAGCCGGCGAAGCGCAGGCCCTTGGAACCGGCGATCATCTTGGCAAGCTCGACCGCCTCACCAGGCGTCTCGACGCCGGCGCGCTGGCGACCGGTGTCGCATTCGACCACGACCTCGAGGTCGCGCCCGGCGATCTCGGCGGCCGTCGGCAGGCCGGCGATGGTGACGGGATTGTCAGCCGCCACGATCATCCGCACACGGCGCTGAAGCGCGCCGAGGCGCCCAAGCTTCTCCTCGCCGAGGATGTTGTAGCTGATCATGATGTCGTCGAGGCCGCCATCGGCCATGACCTCGGCCTCGCCGAGCTTCTGGCAGGTAATGCCGCGGGCGCCGGCCTCGCGCTGCAGGCGCGCGAGCTCGGGCGATTTATGCGTCTTGATATGCGGACGATTGGCGACGCCGGCGGCGTCGCAGGCGGCCTGGAGGCGCGCGATATTGGCCTCGACCTTATCGAGATCGATGACGACGGCCGGCGTGCCGTAGACGCGGGCAATTTCCTCGGCAAGCGCGGTCATGGCAGCACCCGGATGATGACTTCGATCTCGACGGTCATGTTGTTGGGCAGCGAGCCCATGCCCACGGCCGAGCGGGCGTGACGGCCGTTCTCGCCGAGAACGGCGACGAACAGGTCCGAGCAGCCGTTGATCACCTTGGGCTGTTCCGCGAAATCMGGCACCGCATTGACCATGCCGAGCAGCTTGATGACCTCGACCTTGTCGAGCGAACCGGCGGCCTCCTGCATAGCCGCGAGCAGACCAAGCCCGGTCTGCTTGGCGTGTTCGTAAGCCTCTTCGACCGTGACATTGGCGCCGACCTTGCCGGTCGGATAGCTGCCATCGGCCCGACGCGGCCCCTGGCCGGAGAGATAGACGATATCGCCAGCCCGCTTGAAGCGGACATAGTTGGCGACCGGCGTCGCGACGTTGGGCAGTGTCAGCCCGAGTTCCTTGAGCCTGGCTTCGGCAGACATGGTGTTTCCTCTATCGTTATTGTGGCGCGGCGTTCCGCGGACGGCACACAACGCGCGCCCGTGAGACTCCGACGTGAGATGCCCGGGTCAAGCCCTGGCTTGTCGGCAGCACGACCTGGCCTTAGGCCGCCACCTTCTTGAACTTGTTCGTGCGCTTCGGGTGCCACCACTTGCCCTTCAGCACCACGCCCTCGGAAACGAACTTCTTGTCGCCGATCAGGTGCTCCCCGACGACGTCGACGTAGTCGAACTTGCCTTCCTTGACGGTGAGGATGGTGGCGTCGCCCAGCGAGCCGACCCTCAGCGAGCCGTATTCGGGACGCTTCAGCGCCATGGCGGCATTCACGGTCGAGGCTGCGATGACGTTGTTCAGGCTCATGCCCATGCAGAGGAACTTCGACATGGTGGTGACCTGGTCATAGGCCGGCCCGTCGATGCAGAGCTTGTGAACGTCCGACGAGATCACATCCGGCTCGAAGCCATTGGCAAGCATGGCGCGCGTCGTCTTGAACGAGAACGAGCCCTTGCCATGGCCGATATCGAAGATGACACCGCGCTTGCGGGCGGCGAGCACCTCCGGCTTCACCGTGCCCTGGGCCGTCGCGGGTGCGTTCGGGAACGGCCGGAAGGCGTGGGTCAGTACGTCGCCCGGCCGCAGCATGCCGATGACTTCCTCATAGGATGGCGGCGGATGGTCGATATGGCACATCAGCGGCATGCCGACCTCGTTGGCCACCTGCAGCGCGATGTTCAGAGGCACGGTCCCGGACGTGCCCGAGGCATGCAGGCCGACGCGGACCTTGATGCCGACGATATAGTCGCGATTGGCGTCGGCGACTTCGACGCAATCAATCGGATTCATCATGCGCAGGTCGCCGCTCTCGCCGACCATGACGCGATGATCGAAGCCGTAGATGCCGGCATGCGAGACATGGAGATAGGCCAGGATGCGGGCCTGGCTCTGCTCGATCACATGCTTGCGGAAGCCGGCCCAGTTGCCCGGTCCGGCGCTGCCGGTGTCGACCGAGGTGGTGACGCCGGACATGCGGCAGAACTCGTCGGCATCGATGCCGAGCGAGGTGCCGCCCCAATAGACATGGGTGTGGAGGTCGATCAGGCCGGGCGAAACGATATAGCCCGAGACATCGCGAACTTCAGTATCGGCGCCGCCCTTCAGGTCCTTGCCGAAGCCTGAGACCTTGCCGTCGGTGAAGGCGACATCGAGAATGCCGTCATGCTTCTGCGAGGGATCGATGACCCGCCCGCCTTTCAGGATGAGATCGTGGTTCATGGCTGGTCCTTTGACGGCAAACTCAGAGCGGTGAGATAGCGCCCTTGCGCTCCACGATCATCCGGTATTGCTCCGGCTCGCGGTGGCGGGCGAAATTGAATGTGGATGCCTTGTAGCTCTTGCCGAGATCGAGATCACAGCGGGCGACGACGAGTTCGTCCCCCTCGGTGACGGCCTGGGCCACGACCTCGCCGGTCGGCGCAATGATGCAGGATCCGCCGATCTGGTCGACGCCAGCCTCGAGCCCCGCCTTGGCCACGCCGACGACCCAGGTGGCGTTCTGGTAGGCACCGGCCTGCATGACGAGCTGATTGTGGAAATTGCCGAGGCGGTCGTGGTCGGGCGCCGGGGGGTTATGCTTGGGCGTGTTGTAGCCGAGCACGATCAATTCGACATCCTGCAACCCCATGCTGCGATAGCTCTCGGGCCAGCGCCGATCATTGCAGATCATCATGCCGATATTGGCATCCATCGTCCGCCAGACGGGCCAGCCGAGATTGCCGGTCTCGAAATAGCGCTTCTCGAGATTCTGGAAGGGAGCGCCCGGCCGGTGCTCGGGATGTCCGGGCAGGTGGATCTTGCGATATTTGCCGACGATCGAGCCGCTCTTGTCGACCAGGACCGCGGTGTTGAAGCGGCGCTTGCGCCCGTCCTCGAAGGCGAGCTCGGGATAGCCGAGATGGAAGCCGATACCGAGACGGGCGGCCTCCTCGAAGAGCGGCGCCGTCTCGTTCGAGGGCATGGCGCTCTCGAAATAGGAATCGATCTCGTCCTCGTCATCCATCCACCAATGCGGAAAGAAGGCTGTCAGGGCGGCTTCTGGATAGACGACGAAATCGCAGCCATGCCCCTTGGCCTGGCGCATCAAGGCGATCATGCGGGCGACGGCCGAAGCGCGGCTTTCATCCCGATGGATGGGGCCGAGCTGGGCTGCGGCCACCGTCAGAATTCGACTCACCTTGTTTCCTCCTCAGCGCACGGGCCAGCATCGCGATCATCCAGGGCAGGCGAAAGCCGGTCAGCCCGCATGGACGCCATCGGATTTCCGCAGACCGCACCCCGAATCCGGGGTGCGAGGCCAGCGGACGCTGCGGCAGAGCCAGCCGGCATGGTGGATGCGGTTCCCCTCAGAGGCTCTTTGCCAGGCGGGGATCGAGCGAGTCGCGCAGGCCGTCACCGAGCAGGTTCACGGCAAGCACCGTGATCGACAGGAAGACCGCCGGGAACAGCACGATATGCGGCCGGACCTGCCAGAGCGCCCTGCCCTCGGCCATGATATTGCCCCAGGACGGCGTCGCCGGCGGAATGCCGGCGCCGATGAAGGAGAGGATCGCCTCGACGATCATCGCGCTGGCGCAGATATAGGTCGCCTGCACGGTCATCGGCGCGATGGTGTTCGGCAGGATGTGGCGCATGATGATGCGCGGCGCGCGTGCGCCGGCGGCCACCGCCGCCTCGACATAGGGCTGCTCGCGCAGGCTGAGCACCACGCCGCGCACCAGGCGGGCGACGCGCGGGATTTCGGCAATGGTGATGGCGATGATGACGTTCTGGACCGAGCCGCGCGTCAACGCCATCAGCGCGATCGCCAGCAGGATCGGCGGGATCGACATCATGCCGTCGATGCCCCGCATGACGATGCCGTCAGCCCGGCGCACGAAGCCTGCGAAAAGGCCGATCGCCAACCCGACCAGAGACGACAGGATGGCGACGGTGAAGCCGACGATCAGCGAAACCCGCGCGCCGTAGATGACACGGGAATAGATGTCGCGCCCGAGCATGTCAGTGCCGAACCAGTACTGCTCCGAGGGCATCCTGGTGCGCCTCGCCGGCGCGATCGCGGTCGGATCGACAGTCCAGAGCAGCGGCGCAAGGATGCCGATGAGGATCATGAGCAGCAACAGGCCGCCGCCGATCGCGACCGAGGGGTGCCGGCGCATGAAGCGCAGCAGGTTTCTCAAGGGTGATCTCTCTGGCCCGATCCCGGCCAGAGCGGGAGCCGCCACGGCGGCAGGGCTCTCGGAGCGCGTCGTCAATAGCGTATCCTCGGATCGAGAAGCGTGTAGACCAGATCGATGATGAGGTTCACCAGTACGTAGACGAAGCTGAACATCAGGACGACGCCCTGAATCACGGGATAGTCGCGCCGCAGGATGGCATCGACCGTCAGCCGGCCCAGTCCGGGAATGGCGAAGACGCTCTCGGTCACCACGGCACCGCCGATCAGCAGGGCGATGCCGATGCCGATGATCGTCACGATCGGGATCGCGGCATTCTTCAGCGCATGCAGGAACAGGACGCTGCGCTGGCCGAGCCCCTTGGAACGTGCCGTGCGGATGTAGTCCTGCTGCAGCACCTCGAGCATCGTCGCGCGCGTGATGCGGGCGATCAGCGCGATATAGACGAGGCCGAGCGTGACCGAGGGCAGGATGAGGTTCCGGAGCCAGGGCCACAGCCCTTCCGAGAGCGGCGTGTAGCCCTGCACCGGGAGCCAGTCGAGTTTCAGCGCAAAGACATAGGCCAGGAGATAGCCGACGACGAAGACCGGGATGGAAAAGCCGAGAACGGCAAAGGCCATCGCGAACTTGTCGACCCAGGTGCCTGCCTTCCAGGCCGCGATCACCCCCATCGGCACCGCGATGACGACCGCAAAGATCAGCGTCAGCACCATCAGCGAGACGGTCGGCTCGATGCGCTGGGAGATGAGCTGCGTCACCGGCAGCGAGGTGAAGATCGACGTGCCGAGATCACCCTGCAGCACCCTGAAGAGCCACTCGCCGAACCGTATCAGGTAGGGGCGGTCGAGCCCGAGGCTCAGCCTGATCTTCTCGACATCCGCGGGCGTCGCCTGATCACCCGCGATGACTGCCGCCGGATCTCCCGGCGCTATGTAGAGGAGAGAAAAGACGAACAGCGCCACGAAAGCCATCACCGGGATGGTCGTGATGATGCGTCTGACGATGAAAGCCAACATCGCGGCGCTGTATCCCTATCGTTGCAAATCAGGCCTTGGAGACGCCCCAGAAGAACGGCAACGGCCCGCTGACGACGCCCGAGACGTTCTTCCGCCAGGCTTGGTAGCCGAGATAGAAGCCGGTCGGCGCGTAGACGACATTCTGAACCGCCGCCTGGTTGAGCCGGCCCATGGCCGCCTTCTCCTCGGCGAGATCCTTGGCGTTGAACCAGTTCGTCACCTCGGTCTCGACGGCAGGCACGTCCGGCCAGCCGAACCAGGCCTTGTCGGCATTCGCGCGGATAGCCGTATACGAGGCCGGATTGATGCAGTCGGCGCCGGCATGCCAGGTGTGGAACATGCTCCAGCCGCCCTGGCCCGGTCCGGTCTTCTGGGCGCGGCGGGAACCGACCGTGCCCCAGTCTGTCGCGACGAAGTCGACATTCATGCCGATGCGCTTGAGCAGATCGGCCGTGACGTCGCCCATCGCCTTGGTGGCGGACATGTCCTGCGCCACGACACAGACCACCGGCTCGCCCTTGTAGCCGGACTCGGCCAGCAGCTTCTTGGCGGCCTCGATATTGCGCATCTTGAGCATGTCGCCGCCCTGCTCCGTGTAGAGCGGGGTTCCCGGCGTGAAGAACCCGGGAAGCGGCTTCCAGAGCTTGTCGTCCTCGCCGACAAGCGCACGCATGTAGTCTTCCTGGTTCATCGCAGTCAGCACCGCCTGGCGCACCTTCAGATTGTTGAAGGGCGGGTGCAGGTGGTTCATGCGGAAAGCGCCGATATTGCCGAGCGGATCGCCGATATCGACATTGATATTCTTGTTGGCCTTGAGCACCGGCACGAGATCGGCGAGCGGCGTCTCCCACCAGTCGATCTCGCCATTTTGCAGCGCCGCGGCAGCCGTCGCCGGGTCGGGCATGATCACCCACTCGATCCGATCGACCAGCATCTTCTTGCCGCCGGCGAGCCAGTTCGCCTGCTCGGAGCGCGGCACGTAATCGGMGAATTTCTCGAAGACCGCCTTGGCGCCCGGCACCCACTCATTGCGCAGGAACTTCATCGGTCCGGAGCCGACATATTCGGTGATCTGCTGGAACGGATCGGTCTTGGCGATGCGCTCGGGCATGATGAAGGAACAGGGAGCGTTGTTCTTCGCCAGCGCCAGCAGCATCTTCGGGAAGGGCTGCTTCAGCGACCATTTCCAGCTCCGGTCGTCGACCGCAACCAGTTCGTTCTGGATGGCGCGGAGCATCAGGCCCATCGGGTCGCGCGCCGACCAGCGCACGAGGCTCTGCACCACGTCCTTGGCGAGCACCGGCTCGCCGTCATGGAATTTGAGGCCGGGGCGGAGCTTGAAGGTCCAGGTCAGGCCGTCGGAGGAGACCTCCTCGCTTTCGACCATCTGGCGCTGCGGCTGGAACTTGTCGTCGATGCCGTAGAGCGTATCCCAGACCAGCGCAGCGGCGTTGCGGACGACATATTGCGTGCCCCAGATGGGGTCGAAATTCGCGAGATTGGCCTGCGGCACGAAGCGCAGGGTCTTCGCCGCTGCTCCTTGCGACAAGGCCGGCATGGACAGCCCTCCGGTGGCGGCCAGAGCGCCGGCACCAGTGGCAGATTTCAAGAATGTCCTGCGATCCATTACTCTCTCCCCTGAAACGGCTACCTCTGACGGGCGACCTTGAGGCGAGTGTGGGCGAGAAAGATCACCCTGACAACACGCCGCGCCGGTCGAAATCCGCGGCTGGGAGGCTTGCAGAGTCCGTGCCAAACGGTACCGGTTGGCCCCCAACGCCATGCGCCCGCGCCAATCGAACATAATTCCGCAGAAAATTGCGCAACGTCGGCTAAATCGATTTGATCGGCGCGCAGCTGGCCTCATCACATCGATTTCCCAGCAGGCGAAGGGTCCTCGCCGACCGGCGAAGACGAAGCGCCCGCTCAGGCCTCGTCACGCGCCACGCGCCAGACGCGCGCCCCTTCTGTCGCCCCGCAGAGTTCTGCTAGGCATTCGGGCGTTGACGCGGGTTTTTTGGGCAGGTCCATGCGCTTGGCAGTGGGGATATTGGTTCTGGGCTGCGCATTGGCGCTATCGTTCGGCGCCACCGTATCGGGTCAGGATCAGCCCCGTGTTCTGAAGCGGGTGAAGAGCTCGGCCGCTCCGGAAAGCACCGCACCAAGTCTCGAAACGGTGCCGTTCGTCGATGCGCATGTCCATCTCAATGACGAGGCCATGCAGATCGAACTGATGCGGCATTACGGGGCGAAGCGTGCCGTCGTGTTCTGGGGGCGCAACGGCGACAACGGGTCGATTGCCGATGCCGTCAAGCGCCGTCCCGACCTGTTCATCGGCTTTGCCTCGATTTCTCCGGAGCGCAGGGCTCATCGAAAGGCCTGGGAGGATCAGGACCTGGCGCTGCTCGAGGAGCTCGACGGTCTCCTGGCCACCGGCCAGTTCAAGGGTATCGGCGAGATATCGGCAGTGCATTTTCCGTCGCCCGGGTTTCCCGAGGCGAACTACGATCCGGCGGGCCCGATGATGAGCGGGATCATGGCCCTGGCGCGCAAATACCGCGTGCCTGTCCTGGTCCATGTCGAATCGACACGGATGCGCGAACTGACATCGCTGCTCGAGGCCTTTCCCGATGTGAACCTGATCTGGGCCCATGGCGGTTACACGCCGCTGTTCCTGGCCCGCAGGATGCTCGAACGGCACCCCAACCTCTACTACGAGCTGAGCGCGCGAACCTGGCCAAGGCACCCGCGTTCCCCCGACTACACGATCCTGCAGGACGGCAGGAGTGTCTGGCCGGAATGGCTTGAGCTCATCGAGACGATGCCCGGCCGCTTCATCATCGGAACCGACGCAAGCCATCGCTCGCTGGAGAGCGAGCGGATGAAATTCGAGAGCGTGCAGTCTTTCCTGCGCCAGCTCAGCCCGGCAACACGGGAACGGGTGGCACAAGCCAATCTGCTGGGGCTGTCCGAACCCAGGCCCTGACCGGCCCGGCTTCGCTCTTCAGGCCACTCTGACGGGCGCGTCGACACGCGCGAAAGGCTGCAATGCCTCAAATGCCGCCGCCGCACGCAGAACCAGCGCATCCCGGCCGAACGGCCCGACGATCTGCAGTCCCGCCGGCAACCCGGCCGATGTCAGGCCGCAGGGCACGGAGATGGCCGGTGCCTGGGTGATGTTGAAGGGGTAGGTGAATGGCGTCCAGCGCGTCCAGTCATCGCCATATCCGCCGTGGCCGGGGGCATTCCGTCCGACCTCGAAGGCCGGCAGGGGCAAAGTCGGCGTGAGCAGCAGATCGAAGCGCTCGTGGAACTGCGTCATATGATACGCAAGCGCATTGCGCTGGTTGAGCAGGGCGTCGACATAGGCCGAGCCGGGAATCTGCTCGCCAGCCTCCGCCACGGCCACGAGACCCGGGTCCATCTGCGCGCGCTTCTCCGGCCCCGCTCCGCGCAGGGCCAGGGCAGCCCCCGCCGACCACAATGTCATCAACGTCTCAAGCGGATCGTCGAAACCGGGATCGACCTCCTCGACGCTCGCACCCAGCTCACGGAACGCAAGCGCCGCCGCCGCGGCGAGCGCTGCGATCTCGGGGTCGACGAGATGGTTGCCGCCAAGGCGCGGCGACCAGGCGATGCGCAGGCCCTTCACGCCACCGGCAAGGCCCGCAACGTAGTCCGGCGGGGGCTCGATCATCGCGGTCATGTCCCGGCCATCAGGCCGACCGATCGCGTTCATGGCGAGCGCCGTGTCTGCGACGGTGCGGGTCAGCGGGCCGAGATGGGCGAGGAAACCCATGGTCGAAACGGGATAGGCCGGCACGCGGCCATAGGTCGGCTTCAAGCCGACGACACCGGTGAAGGCCGCCGGGATTCGGACTGATCCGGCACCGTCGGTTCCGATATGGATGCAGCCGAGATTGAGCGCTGCGCATGAGGCCGCGCCGGAGGAGGAGCCGCCCGGCCCGGTTCGGATATCCCAGGGATTGCGCGTGATGCCCGAGAACGGTGAGTCGCCAACACCCTTCCAGCCATATTCCGGCATCGTCGTCTTGCCGAGGAAGACGGTCCCGGCCTCACGCAACCGCGCCGCAGCCGGAGCGTCTTCCGGCCAGGGCGCGCCGGAGGCCAGCGCGGAGCCGCGGCGCATCGGCCAGCCCCTCACGCCGATATTGTCCTTGATCGTGACCGGCACGCCGTCGAGCGGACCGAGCGGAGCGCCCTTGAGCCAGCGTGCCTGCGAGGCCTCGGCCATGGCGAGCGTGACCTCGGCATCGCGCACGACGAAGGCGTTGATGTCGGGCTCGAAACGCTCGATGCGGTCGAGCGCGTCCTTGGCGACCTCGACCGGCGAGAGGCTGCGCCCAGCGTAGAGCTTGTTCAGCGCGACAGCAGACAGGGAAGCGATTGCGGTCATCGGCATCTCTCGTGAGGAGGAAGGACCAAGGCTGGGAGCAGATGTCTTTCGCGGCGCCCGCGCTTGATCAGTTATTCGCCACGCGCCAGGCGGCACTGAGCAGGACATTGGCGCCGGCGACCATGTCCTCGTCAGTGCTGAGCTCCGCCGGGTTATGCGAGAGGCCGCCGATCGAGGGGATGAAGATCATCGCCGTCGGGCAGATGCGCGACATCATCTGGGCGTCGTGTCCCGCGCCCGAGATCATCCGGCGGATCGGCAGGCCGAGTTCAGCTGCGCTCATCTCCACGCCGTAGATCAGCTCCGATGCGAATTCGACCGCCGGAAAGCGGGCAAGATCGCGGAAGCCGATCTGGATGCCGTCCCGCTCGGAAAGCTCCGCGCAGAACGCCCGGACGGCGGCCTCCGCCTCAGTCAGGAGCGCGTCCTTGGGATTGCGCAGGTCGAGCGACATGACCACGCTTTCCGGCACCACGTTGACGTTGCCGGGCTCGACGCGGATGACGCCGGAATTGGCAAGCTGGCCCGGAATCTTGCCCGTCAGCTCATTGGCGAAGAGGTTGATGCGCGCAGCCGCCAGCCCGGGATCCCTGCGATAGGCCATCGGCGTCGTACCGGCATGGCTCGGGCGGCCCTTCAGCGTCAGCTCAAGCCAGTTGATGGCCTGGATGCCGGTGACAGCGCCGAGCCCACCGCCCTCGCCTTCGAGGACCGGCCCCTGCTCGATATGGAGTTCGAGATAGGAATGCGCCTTGAGGAAGCCGGGCCGTTCCGGGCCGTGATAGCCGATCCGCTTCAATTCGGTGCCGAGCACCGCCCCATCGGCATCCTTCTCGGCATGGGCCGCTTCCACGCTCATGCCGCCGGCCCAGACATAGGAGCCGAGCATATCGGGATGAAATCGGGCGCCCTCTTCATTGGTGAAGGCGATCACCGCCATGTCACGCTTCGGCTGCAATCCTGCATCGCGCAACGCCGCCAGCACCTCGAGGCCGGCAATGACGCCGAGCGCACCATCGAAGCGCCCGCCGGTGCCGACCGTGTCGATATGGGAGCCGAGGATGACGGCAGGTCCCTCCTCTCGCCCCTTCAGGATTCCGACGACGTTGCCGATCGCGTCGACCTTCACGTCGAGCCCGAGCGCCTGCATCTGCTCCACGAGCCAGTCACGCCCCTGCTTGTCCTCGTCGGAGAGAGCGAGCCGCCGGCAACCGCCTTCCGGCGTCGCGCCGATCCTCGACAAGGCTTCGAGCCTCGAGACCAATCGTGGCCCGTCGATCCGCAGGTTCGAGCTCATTCGCCAACTCTCCCAAAAGGCCGGCCACAGGCCGCTAACGCATAAAGCATGAACGATGCCGGCCGCTCAGCCGGCGAGCAAGGCCGGCTTGCGCTTCTCGACCCAACCGGTTGCGTCCTCATAGGCCTGCGCGGCCTCGAGCAGCAGACGCTCCGCGTGGTTGGGCCCCCAGAGTTGCATGCCCATGGGCAAGCCCGCAGCGTTGAAGCCGACCGGGACACTGATCGCCGGACAGCCCGACATCGTCACCGGGATCACCACCTCCATCCAGCGATGATAGGTGTCCATCGCGCGGCCGGCGATCTCGCGCGGCCAATGCGTTTCGACGGCAAAGGGAAAGACCTGGGCACTGGGCAGGACAAGCAGGTCGTAGCGTCCGAACAGGCCGCGCACATGCTGATACCAGGACGAGCGCAGATTGGAGGCCTTCATCACGTCGAAGGCCGAGAGCTTGAGGCCCTGCTCGACCTCGTGGCGCGCTTCGGGCTTGAGAAAGTCGCGCCGTGCCGGATCCGCATGGATGGGGGCCAGGCTCGCACCGACCTGCCAGGCCCTGAGTCTGGTCCAGGCCCTCCAGACGGCTTCGGGGTCGAAACCGAGGCTCGCCTCCTCGACCCGCGCCCCCATGTCCTCGAAGGCCTTCAAGGCTTCGCGGCAAAGCGACAAGATGCCATCCTCCATCGGCAGATGCCCACCGAGATCGCCAAGCCAGCCGATGCGGAGCCCGGCGATGTCGCGCTTGAGATTGCCCAGGAAGGCGGCCGGCTCCTCGCGGATCGAGAGCGGAACGCGCAGATCGTAGCCCGACTGCACGGCGAGCAGCGCGGCAAGATCGCGGGTCGTGCGCGCCATGGGACCAGCTACGCCCATCTGCGGAATGAAGACCTCGTCGCCACTCGAGGGCACGCGGCCATAGCCCGGCCGCATGCCGAGCACGTTGTTGAAGGCAGCCGGATTGCGCAGCGAGCCGGCATGGTCGCTGCCATCGGCCACCGGCAGCATGCGCAGCGCCAGCGCAACGGCAGCGCCACCGCTCGAGCCCCCCGAGGTCTTCGACTGGTCATAGGCGTTGCGCGTTGCCCCGAAGACCGGATTGAAGGTCTGCGAGCCCAGGCCGAATTCCGGCGTATTGCTCTTGCCGATGATGATGGCGCCAGCCGCCTTCATGCGCTCGACGAAAATGGCGTCGCTTTGCGCGATCTCGTCCTTGAAGAGCGGCGAGCCTTGCGTCGTCGCGAACCCCTTGGCGGCGGCAAGATCCTTGATGGCCTGCGGGAAGCCGTGCATCCAGCCACGCGACCGGCCTGCTGCCAATTCGCCATCCAACGCCTCGGCTTCCCCCAACAGATCGGAGCGGTGGCGCAGTGCCACCAGGGCATTGACCGTCGGGTTATGCCGCTCGATCTGATCGAGATAGGCGCCCATCACCTCGACGCAGGACAACTTGCGCGCGTGGATCGCGTGTGACAGCGCAACAGCGTCCAGGCCGACGATGTCGCCGGCCATGGCGGCGTTTCTCAAATCTKACATCCTTGACGGTTCCTCTGTCTTCTTCTTGCCGGTGATGATGGCCGTCATGGCCGAATGCCGGTAGCGACGTTTGCGCAGGGGCCGGATCGCGAAAACGCGCAGCGGGCCGCTCCCACACGCTCACGCGCCGAGCGCGGGCAAGCCCAGCGTGGCTGACCCTGTCCTGCACAGAAAATGGGCGCTAGAAGCGACGGCCCATGACCGATCTGGCCCTCCCCACTGCGCGCGCTCATCCCTGGCTCACAGAAGTCAGGGCCATGCTCGCCCTGAGCTGGCCCATGGTGCTCACCAATGTGGCGCAGACGGCGATGACGGCAACCGATGTGGTGATGATGGGACATCTCGGCCCCGACTCGCTCGCGGCCGGAGCGCTCGGAGCCAATCTCTACACGGCGGTCCTGATTTTTGGCATCGGCGTCATGGCAGCGGTCGCGCCGATGATCTCGATCGAGCTCGGGCGCAACCGCCATGCAGTGCGCGACGTGCGCCGCACCGTGCGCCAGGGTCTCTGGGTGGCAGCGACACTGGTCGGACCGATGTGGCTGTTCCTGTGGCAGGGCGAAGCGATCCTGCGCGCCATGGGGCAGGATCCAGCGCTTTCCGCGGCGGCCGCGAGCTATGTCCACACCCTGCAATGGAGCCTGCTGCCGTTCTTCTTCTATCTGGTCCTGCGCGGCTTCGTCGCGGCCTTGCAGCGGCCATTCTGGGCCTTCGTGGTCGTGCTGTTCGCCGTCGCATTCAATGTCTTTGCCAACTGGTGCCTGATGTTCGGGCGGCTCGGCTTCCCGGCCCTCGGTCTGCCGGGTTCGGGGATCGCCACCGCACTCTCCTCGACCCTGATGTTCCTTGGACTTGCCATTGTCGTTTCGGTCGACAGGCGTTTCCGGCGATTTCATCTTTTCGGGCGCTTCTGGGTGCCGGACTGGCCGCGATATCGCGCCTTCTGGCGGCTCGGCTTCCCGATCGGCCTGACGCTCGCCTTCGAGGTCGTGATCTTCAACGGCGCCGCCTTCCTGATGGGGCTGATCGGCTCGACCTCGCTGGCCGCGCATGCGATCGCCATTCAGATCGCGTCCCTGACCTTCATGGTGCCGATGGGCATCGGCCAGGCCGGCACCGTGCGTGTCGGCCGCGCCTATGGTGCCGGCGATCGCGACGGCATCACGCGTGCCGGCACCACCGCGATCGTGCTCGCGATCTCCTTCATGGCGCTGACCGCGCTCGTGATGCTGCTGGCTCCCCACCTGCTGGTCGCGCCCTTTCTTGATGCCAGCAAACCGGGTTCGCAGGCTGTTGCCGAACTCGCGATGCGCTTCCTCCTGTTCGCAGCGATCTTCCAGATTGCCGACGGCGCACAGGTGGTCGGTTCCTGCATCCTCAGGGGCCTGCGCGACACGCGCGTGCCGATGATCCTGGCCGGCCTGGGCTATTGGGGCATCGGGCTGCCGCTTTCGGCGGCTCTCGGCTTCTGGACACCGCTCGCCGGCAGCGGAATCTGGATCGGACTGGCGACCGGCCTTACCGTGGTGGCGGTGCTGATGCTGTGGCGCTGGTCGCAGCGCGAAAGGCTCGGCCTGGTCGCGCCCGCGTCGACGCCAAGCTAGGTTGCACCGGCATTGCAGGGCGGACACAGCAAGCCGCCAGCGATGTCCCCGGTTTCCAGGAGTTTGCGCGATTCGGCGCTCTTTTTGCCAAGCATCCGCCTGATCGCCCGATAACACGGCCGATTTCCCGGTGTTTTCGAGCTGTTGCGGATTCAGCACAGCCAGCTGAAGACACAATTTCGCCGCACTGTGTTCACCCCACGGCCACGCCATCCGCCTTGAACCCCATTGGGCGAAGACGTGGAACACCGTGGAACTGCGCGATCGCTCGTCCGTTGCTAGTCCCGCAAGACCAAGAATACGCGAGCCAAACTGATGTCCTTCGACTCGATCGCCGGCGCACTCCGCCATCGCCTCTTCAAGCGCATGATGGTGCTGCTCTTGCCGCTATCGCTGGCAGCCTGTGTCGGCGCGCGCCAGCAAGCCCTCGAGGCCGCGAGACCTGCAGGACCGAGCGCGGCGGCACTCGCCATGTATGGCGAGATGCCCGACGAGAAGTTCCCTCTGCCTGAAACCGACATTACCGAAGTCGACCCGCGCTTCCTGAGGCAGGAAGTCGCCTATCCGACCAGCGAGCGGCCCGGCACGATCGTCGTCGACACCAACAAGCGCTATCTCTATCTGGTCCGAGAGAACGGCCGTGCCATCCGCTACGGCATCGGCGTCGGCAAGCAGGGCATGTCCTGGCGCGGTCGCGCAACCGTTGCCCGCAAGGCAGCCTGGCCGCGCTGGACCCCGACCCCTGCGATGATCGCGCGTGATCCTGCCAAGAACCGCCCCTGGGCCGGCGGCATGGACGCGGGCCTCGAGAACCCGCTCGGCGCGCGCGCGCTCTATCTCTATCAGGGTGACCGCGACACGCTCTATCGCATCCACGGCACCTCGGAGCCCTGGACCATCGGCACGGCGGTTTCGAGCGGCTGCATCCGCATGTTCAACCAGGATATCATCGACCTGCACAGCCGCGTGCCGACCGGCACCACCGTCGTGGTCCTCAACCGCACCCCGCTGCTGAAGCCGGAGCCCGGCGAGAATTTCGACGAATTCGTCTCCGAAGGTGTCGAGCCGGCCGAGCCGTTCGAAGGCTGATCGCCACCCTCCGTCATCGCCMAGAGACTGGCGCGCATMACCAACCCATAGGGTTCGGTGTTGCGCGCCTCTTCATTTCCCAGCGCCACAAATTGATATAGGCGGTGCTAGGGCGGGGAGCCGTGCTCCAGCTGCCGCATACGAGAGGCCCGGATCAATCCTGCTCCGGCCCGCGAGAGAGGACGACACCTCATGCGCGTGACGATGATCGGTTCGGGCTATGTTGGCCTGGTCTCGGGTGCCTGCTTCGCTGATTTCGGCCATGTCGTGACCTGCGTCGACACCGACGCTCGCAAGATCGAGGCGCTCAACCGCGGCGAGATCCCGATCTTCGAGCCCGGCCTGGACGATCTCGTCGCCAAGAATGTGCGCGAAGGCCGCCTCACCTTCACGACCGAGCTGGCCGGTGCCGTCCGCAGCGCCGACGCGGTCTTCATCGCAGTCGGTACCCCGGCCAGGCGTGGCGACGGCMATGCCGACCTCTCCTATGTCTATCAGGCCGCTCGCGACGTCGTGGCCGAGCTTGACGGCTTCACCGTCGTCGTCACCAAGTCGACCGTTCCGGTCGGCACCGGCGACGAGGTTGAGCGGATCATGCGGGAGAGCCGGCCGGAGGCCGATTTCGCTGTGGTCTCGAACCCGGAATTCCTGCGCGAGGGCGCCGCGATCAGCGACTTCAAGCGTCCGGACCGGATCGTGATCGGCACCGATGATGCACGCGGGCGCGCCGTGATGGAGGACATCTACCGGCCGCTCTATCTCAATGCCGCGCCCCTGCTCTTCACCTCGCGCCGAACCTCCGAGCTGATCAAATACGCCGCCAACGCCTATCTCGCGACCAAGATCACCTTCATCAATGAAATGGCCGACCTCTGCGAGGCCGTCGGCGCGAATGTCCAGGAGGTCGCGCGCGGCATCGGCCTCGACAATCGCATCGGCGCGAAGTTCCTGCATGCCGGGCCCGGCTATGGCGGCTCCTGCTTTCCGAAAGATACGCTGGCCTTGATGAAGACGGCGCAGGACCTCGCTGCTCCGCTGCGGATCGTCGAGACCGTCGTCGCCGTCAATGACCAGCGCAAGCGCGCCATGGCCCGCAAGGTGCTCGCCGCCTGCGGTGGTTCGGTGCGCGGCAAGCGAATCGCCATCCTTGGCCTCGCCTTCAAGCCGAACACCGACGACATGCGCGAAGCGCCCTCGATCGCGATCATCACCGCGCTCCAGGATGCCGGGGCCGAGATCATTGCCTATGATCCCGAGAGCATGGATGCGGCCAAGCCTCTGCTGCCCGGAATCTCCTATGCGAGTGACGCCTATTCCTGCATCAGGGGCGCAGATGCGCTGGTGATCGTGACGGAATGGGATGCTTTTCGTGCGCTCGACCTCGCCGCGGTCAAGACCGCGCTACGCGAACCCGTCGTTGTCGATCTGCGCAATATCTACCGCTCGGACGACATGCGCCGCCGTGGCTTCCAGTACAGCAATGTCGGCAATGCCTGATCGACGCACTGCCTTGATAGCGTCACAGGCAGCCCCCACCTCTTGACGCGGCGGCGCACCCGCGCCGTCCAAACGAGAGGAGATGACGATGACGCCGCAAGAACGCGACGTGATCGCCGGGATTTTCGATCGCCTGAGACAGGCGGCCAACCAGCCCCGCGACCCCGAGGCTGAACGCTACATCGCGGAGCGCCTGCGCGAGCAGCCCTATGCGCCCTATGCCATGGCGCAGGCCGTCTACGTTCAGGAACAGGCGCTGACCAACCTTCAGGCCCAGGTCGAGGAACTGCAGGCGCAGGTTCGTGACCTGCAGAGCCGACCGAGCGAGGCTCCGGCGCAGGCCGGCGGCTTCCTGTCGGGCATCTTCGGCGGCGCATCTCGGCCAGCTGACGCCCCGGCACGCAGCGGTTCCGTGCCGGCCTTCCCGGCGCGCCCGGCAGGGCAGGCCCCATCGGCCGCCTGGACCGGTCAGCAACCGCAGCAGCAGCCAGCCCCCGGTCAGGCTTTCGGCGGCCCGCAAGGCCAGCAGCAGGCGGGCCCCTGGGCGAACCAGCAGGCCCAGGCGCCCGGACGTGGCGGTGGCTTCATGGCCTCAGCGCTGACGACGGCAGCCGGCGTCGCTGGCGGCATGATGCTCGGCAATGTCCTGACCAACGCCTTTGGCGGCGGCAAGGGCGGCGAGGCAAAAGCCGCGGAGACGGCAGATGCCAGCAAGGCGGCCGACGCCAGCAAACCGGCCGATACGCCTGAAAAGGATGCCGGCACCGCCGACAACCAGCAGGCGGCCTATGATCAGGGTGCTTCCGACCAGGCAACCTACGATCAGGCCAGCTACGACGAGCCCTATGAACCCGGCCAGGACGACGACCCCATCGATGATGGCGGCGACTGGGCCTGATTCCGGCTGCGTCCACCCGTACCAACAACGGCTCGCCCTCCGGCGGGCCGTTTTCGTTGGGGGCCTTCCCAACCCGGCGCGCACCTCTTAGATTAGAATAATTCTAATCTAAGAGGTGATCATGAAACGCATCGACGATCTGGACGAGGCCGAGATCCTCGCGCTCGCGATCGCCAATGAGGAAGAGGATTCCCGAATCTACCTTTCCCTCGCCAATCGCCTTCGGCCGATCTACCCGCATTCCGCCGAGGTCTTCGACGAGATGGCGGCGGAAGAGCAAAGTCATCGCCACAGCCTGCTTTCGCTCTATGAGCGGCGCTTCGGCAAGGAACTGCCCTACATCACCCGCCAGGATGTGAAGGGGTTCCTGAAGCGCAACCCGGTCTGGCTGATGGACGGGCTGCGACTCGACACCGCCCGGACGCAAGCGGCGCTGATGGAAGAGGAAGCCTCGGGCTTCTACGCTCGTGCAGCGCAACGGGCGCATGACGTCGAGACGCGCAAACTGCTGGCTGACCTTTCCGAAGCCGAGAAATCGCATCAAAGCCTGGCGCAGCGCCTCGGCGAAACCATCCTGACCTCGGATGCGACCGCCGAGGAAGACCAGACCCGTCATCGCCTGTTCGTGCTGCAGATCGTTCAGCCAGGGCTTGCCGGATTGATCGACGGTTCGGTTTCGACGCTCGCGCCGATATTCGCGGCCGCCTTCGCGACCCATGATTCCTGGAATGCCTTCCAGGTCGGCCTCGCCGCATCGGTCGGCGCGGGCATCAGCATGGGCCTCACCGAAGCTCTCTCGGATGACGGGACCATCACGGGACGGGGGCATCCCTGGGTGCGTGGTGCTGCCTGCGGCGTCGCGACCACGGTCGGCGGGCTCGGCCATACCCTGCCCTACCTCATCCCCGATTTCTGGACCGCCACGGCCATCGCCGGCATCATCGTGGCGATCGAGTTGATCGTGATCGCCTGGGTCCGCTGGCGCTATATGGAGACGCCGTTCACATCGGCGATCGTCCAGATCGTGCTCGGTGGCCTGCTGGTCCTTGCAACCGGCATTTTCATCGGCAGTTCGTGACGGCTGCGCAGGTGGTGCGCCGCCTCAGATCACCAGCACCTTTGCGCCGACCCGCACCCGGCCATAGAGGTCCGTCACATCGTCATTGGTCATCCGGATGCAGCCCGAGGAAACGGCTTGACCGATCGTGTGCGGCTCGTTCGTGCCGTGGATGCGATAGAGCGACGACCCGAGATAGAGCGCGCGCGCGCCCATCGGATTCTCGGGCCCGCCGGACATGAAGCGCGGCAGATCCGGGCGGCGTTTCAGCATCTCGGCCGGCGGCGTCCAGCTCGGCCATTCCGCCTTGCGCGTCACAGCCTTCATGCCAGCCCATTCGAAACCTGGTCGCCCAACGCCGATGCCATAGCGCAAGGCGCGGCCACCAGGCTGGACGAGAAAAAGAAACTTCCGCGGCGTGTCGATGACGATGGTGCCCGGTTTGTGCGGGCCGTCATAGGCGACTTCCTGCTTCTGGAAACGCGGATCGAGCACGCGCTCGATCGGCCGTTGCATCTGCATGGGCTCACCGAGCGCGGCCATGCGGCGCCCCGGAGCCCGCGGCTCGGATGCCTGCTCGAACGGATCGGCGCCATAGCCCTGCCCGGGTACGACGCGCTGGCCATAGGCGGAGTAGCCGCCCGGCCGATTATAGACCGCCCCGCCCCGGCCCTGGGGCGTCGGGTCCCGACCGGTCATCAGCATCTCGATGAAGCCGCCACCGTAGTTGCCACGCGCGGTAGAGCCGGTCACCAGGGGATCGGCTGGGCGCCCGTAGCTCTGCGCGGAGACGGGGCCGTTGGTGGCGCACATCCCGGACAGGATCGCGAGCGGAACGAACAGGACGGGACGCATGACGCAACTCTCTTCAGCAAGCTGCGAAGAGCCTGGGGAGCCGCCCTCAAAGGAATGGTGAATCGCTGCCGCTTCGTCAGCATTTCCGCCGGCAATCGCGTGACTTCAGCGAATTAACCTTAGCAACCCGCCTAGAGAGAGAGTGAACGAAGCGTTTCGGGTGACCGTGCTGAGCTCTTCGGCCGGTGCCGGGCTATCGGGCAAACCTTGCCACGTCATCGGACCGCGCGGCTTTTGCGCATGACCCACCACAAGGAAAGCCGGGAGCGGCTCCGCATCACGTCGCAACCCAGGATGACAACCGCATAGACGAGCGCCCCCACGCCGACCTGGAGCACGAGTTCGATGGGGGCCGCGAAACGGCCGGACAGCGGCCAGGTTGCAGCAACCATCGACAGCACGGCGAGGAGCACGCAGGCGCAATCTCGCAGTGGCGGCCAGACCGGCAGCGAACGGAGTGCCGCAGCCGCAGTCACCCCGAGCGCGACAATGAAAGCACTTGCCTGCGCATAGGCGTAACGCTGCGGTCCCGCCGCTCCGAGGGGAGTGAGCACCAGCAGCAGATTGCAGGCCAGGCCGAGGCCCGTTGCCATCGGCGCGATGCGGGTGCGCTTGTCGAGGAGAAAGACCGGGATGAAGGCCGCCTGCGAGATCGTCAAAGCCACGAACCCGGGGATCAGGATCGACATATAGGCCGAGAAATGACCGTGAAAGCTCGGCGGAACCAGAATCCGTTCAAAGGCGGGCAGGACAAGCCAGAGTCCGGCGGCAGCGGGAAGCGCCACCATCAAGACCACGACGACGTTCTCCGCGATACGACGCAGTGCCGCCCGCCGCCCGCGCGTCTCGTCGAGGCGAATGACCTCTCGTAGGAGCACGATCTCCAGGGTCGAGGCGAGCGTACCGAAGAGCTTCAGCCCCATATCCGAGGCCAGGGAGAAATAGCCGGCCTCGGCAAAGCCATGGGCGCCGGCGAGCAGGGAGCGGTTGATCAGCGGGATCAGCGAGTAGACCGCATTGCTGCCGATCAGCGGCAGGGAATAGATGAAGAAGCTCCAGGCGACGGCCTTGTCGGCCGCCGACAGCGAAAGCGGCGCATCGGCCAGCGCCCGCCGGACGAGAAGCAGCGCCACCACCACGCTGATCAGGCCGCCAAGCAGAACAATGGCGGGATCATGCGTGATCCAGGCTCCGCCGACCATCAGGATCAGCGCCAGAACGTTCTTGACGATGATCAGCTTGGCATAGGCGGCGTCGAGGAAGCGGGCCCGCGCAATCGCGCCATGATAGTCGAACAGCCCAGCCCCGATGCCGCCGAGCACGGCAGCCGCAAGCAGCATCGCCGGCAGGCGGAAATCGATGCCTGCCACGATCGCCGCGATCAGCAGGCCGGACAGGGCAATGCTGATGCCGGCCGCCAGGATATCCAGTGTCGCGCGGATCTCCGGCTGCTTCTCGCGTGCCGCCAAGGAGTAGAAGCGGATCGCGGAGACCCTCAGCCAGTCGAGCAGCGCGGTGTTCACCAGCACGACGATGGCCGCGCCAATGGCGTAGAGTCCAAAAGCCGCGGGCCCGAGAAAATAGGCGATGAGCAGACCGAGGACGAAATTCAGCCCGGCATTGATGATGAAGGGCACGAGAACAGTCATATGATCCCGGTCATGGCGCCAGCACGAAGCTGCCGCGCGACTCACACGGCAACCACATCATCGATATACAACTGCCCTAACCGTCCGCTCGTGCATTTCCAAGCGGAAGCGCGTCGAATATCTGGCCATTCGCGTTCCGGATTCCGCGGGTGCCGAGCGACCGGCGCAGCAGCGCCGAAACTGACTGCCGATGCGGCATGTGCATTGCTGAGCTGAACGGCATGCGCGCAGCGGTTGCGCCTCCCCCTTGCGCCAATCCGGATTGGCCTGCATCGCTGCGGCATGACCGCAAGCCTCCCGCCGCTTCGCGCCGCGCGCGACGATGATTCAGAACCGCTCGCCGCCCTGATCGCCGCGAGCTTCGCCGAATATCCCGATTGCCATTTCGACTGGTCGGAGTTTCCGGAGTTGCGGAGGCCGGCGAGCCATTTCGCGGCCAAGGGCGGCCGGCTCTGGATCGCAGAGGCGCCTGATGGCGGGATCGCCGGGTCGCTCGGCATCTTTCCAGTTCCCGAACAGAATGCCGCCGAGCTTGCGAAGGTCTACGTTTCTCCCGCCTGGCGCGGCGCCGGCCTTGCGCAGGTGCTCTTTGCAGAGGCGCTGCGCTTCGCGGAAGCCGGCAACCATGCAGAGATGATCCTGTGGTCCGACGCGCGCTTTGCACGCGGCCATCGCTTCTACGAGAAGCTCGGCTTCGTCCGCTGGCCGGGGCAGCGCTATCTCGGCGATATCTCCTTCAGCTGGGAGTATCATTTCCGCAAGCGCCTCACCGGCCAACCGGAATGACCGCAGGCACAGCGCTCCGAGCCGTCTTCGGCATCGCCCTGCTCACCGCAATGGACGCGGTGATCAAGGCGCAGATGCAGCACCATCCCTTCATCGTCGCCCTGTTCATGCGCTTTGCCGCAGGCGGCCTTTGCGCCCTCATCGTGCTTGCGGCGGTGCGCCCGGCCTTCCCGACCCGCAGCAGCCTGATCGGCAATGTCGTGCGCGTGCCGCTCGTCGTGCTCACCGCCGGCAGCTTTTTCTATTCCATCTCGGTGCTGCCTCTGGCGGAGGCGCTTACCCTGTCCTTCCTCGCGCCGGTCTTCGTCGCCCTGCTCGGCGGATTTTTGCTCAAGGAACGGCTCGACGGGCGCATTCTCCAGGCCCTCGGCTTCGGCCTGCTCGGCATGCTCGTCATGGTCTGGCCCAGGCTGCAGGGCGGCGTCACCGGAGCGGAGCTCGGCGTCGCCGCAGCCCTGTTCTCAGCAGTGTCCTATGCGTTCAATCTGATCCTGCTGCGACGGATCGCCGTGAAGGAACATCCGGCCGTCATCGTCGCCTTCCAGAATTGCGGGCCGGCGCTCTGCCTCGCCATTCCTGCCTGGCTCGCCTTCGTGCCCATGACCGGCAAGGACCTGCTTGCCTATCTCAGCGCCGGCCTGCTCGGCGTCGCCGGCCATCTCATGCTGACCTCCGCCTTTGCTCGCGCAGCCGCGTCGCGGCTCGCGCCAATCGAGTACACGGCGCTTGTCTGGGCGAGCCTGCTCGGGTTTGCCTTCTTCGGCGAAATTCCGCTCTGGACCACCTATGCGGGCGCCGTCTTGATCGTCGCCGGCGCCGTTGCGGTCAGCAGACGCTAGAGCATCGGCCCGAAGGCTGGATTTCGGCTTTCGGGAAGGCCAATGCAAACACGGACGATCAGATCATCCCGCCGGATGCGATATCCCGTCCGACAATCGAGCCGCTGCCGCAAAAGCGCCCGATTGATTGCGACTTCTGCAGCCGTCCGAACAGCACGCGGAGGGGCCCGCGGTTGAGTGCGTTCTTCATCGCGGCAGCGCTGTGATCCATGAGGTTCTTCCGACATCCGCGTCACGGATCGCAAGCCCATGGCGCCATCGGCTCGCTCGGTCTGCATGTCAGTCTTTTGGGGGCTTTGATCTGGCTCCCCAGTATCGAGCCGTTGACACCGGCCCCGGAGGACAGCATCAAGGTCGAGTTGGTCACGCAGCAACAGGCCGAAGCCGTGGCCGAACCAAGGCAGCAGGAGCCCGTTCCCGAGGCTCCGAAGCCTGCACCGCCAGAGATCACTGCCGCAGCGCCGCAGTCTCCTCCGCAGCCCCGGCCCAATACCCCTCCTGTCGTTGCGGCGCCCGTCATGATCCGAGCAAGACGAACGCTATCCGGCAAGGTCCTTGCCGAACCGCGCAGCCGGCAGGCGCGGGAAGCCCTGACCCAGCTGGATCCCTCAGAGCGCATCGAGCAATTATGCAACCTCGAAGCGATGAGCCAGATCCAGGCATGGAAAGCAGAGTTCCAGCCGGACAGGGTTGTCGCCTACGCCATGGCGGACACCAGATTCTCGGCGGGAATGCTGCAGGCCGACGGCGCCGCCTTCCGCAGCAAGCAGCAATGGTACAGGCTCAGGTTCAGATGCGAGACCACGCCCGATCGCAGCAAGGTTGCCGGTTTCGAGTTCCTGGTCGGCGATGCGGTTCCCCGCAGCGAATGGTCCGCGCGGAATCTTCCCACGACGCACTGAAGGAGGCGGTAGCGCCCTGGCAGGCGCCGTGATCCATCAGCCATCCGGCTGCCCACAATAGGCCTCGATCCGATAGCCGTCGGGATCGATTGCGAAGGCCGCGTAATAGTTCGGCCCGTAATCCGCCCGCAGCCCTGGCACGCCATTGTCCTTGCCGCCCGCCTTCATCGCTGCCGCATGAAAGGCGTCGACGCTCGCCCGACTGGGGGCCGCGAAGCAGAAGTGCAGGTTCGAGCCCGGATTCGGCGGGACAGGAGCCTGGGCCCTGCCGATCCAGAATGCGACCGCATCGCCGCCATAGCCCAGCGAATTGTCGTCATGGCTCAGGCAGCGGTAGCCGAGGGCACTGAGCGACGCGTCGTAGAAGCGCTTTGCGCGAGCGATCTCGCGAACGCCAATCGAGACATGGTCAAGCATGGTGGTTCTCCTCAGGGGGCTTCAGGTGGCGAGGCGCCGGGCGCGGAAATCGGCCTGCAGGCGCCAGGTCTTTCCGTCATCGGATGAAAGGTCTCCGAGCCAGCGGAAAGCGTTCGGTGTGATCTCGGTAAAGCGCCACCGGATCGCCGTGCCGTCCTCCAGCTTGCCGTGCTGGACGATATCTGGCCGCTCGGCCCGACCGAGCTGACGCGTGTAATACTGCTTGAGCGGGTCGCTCMAGAGGATATGCCAGGCGTCGAGCGCGGGGTCGTAGACCCTCAGCGTCGTGCCGTGGAAGAAGCCGGGCAGGATCCAGACATCCTGGATCGCCCGTCCGCCCAGCACCCAACCGAAACAGATCTCACCCTTGCCTTCGTGCCGAGTGCCATCATCGGCATGCATCACGGCATCCATCGCCCATGCCCCGATGAGCCAGCTGTAGAGACCCATCTGCTCGACCCGATCGGGAGCGGGCCCGTCGGCATGGAGTACCTCCTTCAAAGCGGTGATGGCCACTGCCATGTTCAGGCTCCAGTGCTGTGCAATGTGCCCCGAGTTAGGCTGCTCTCACCGCTTTGCGCTTGGGAAAAATTGCTGAATTAAGATGACCGCGACGTCGCAACTTCTGGCATCCGGCCCGGGCTGGCGGGTGCGTGACATCGTCTGCACTGCGGGCCCGTCCGATCCTGCCTTCGAGGAACGGCATGAGCATTGCTGCATCGCTGTCGTMACCGCGGGCAGCTTTCAGTATCGCTCTTCACTCGGAACCGCCGTGCTCGCGCCGGGCGCGATCCTGCTCGGAAATCKAGGCACGTGCTTCGAATGCGGCCACGAACACGCTATCGGCGATCGCTGCCTCGCCTTCCAGTTCGAGCCCGAACACCTGGAAGACATCGTAGCCGGCGTGCCGGCAGCCAAGCGGTTCGAATTTGCGCGGGCCTGCCTGCCACCGTCGCTGGCATCGTCCCGGCTCGCGGCAGTAGCGGAGGCCGCGCGCTGCGATGCAAACCAGCTCGAGGAGATCGCGGTTCGGCTTGCTGGCGCTGTCGCAGCCCTGCAGAATGGCGAGCCCCCGGCGGCAGTCGCCCCCAGCGCCCAGGACGCGCGCCGGGTCACCAGAGCATTGCGGCTGATAGAAGCTGAAAGCGAGCAGCCGTTGACGCTCGCCGGTCTCGCCCGCGAGGCGGCGATGAGCCGCTATCATTTTCTGCGAACTTTCCGGACGCTCATCGGCATGACGCCGCATCAGTTCCTGCTGCGGACACGGATGCACCGTGCCGCAACGATGCTTCGCCGGTCCGACCTGACGATCGCGAACATCGCGTTCGATGCAGGCTTCGGCGATCTCTCGACCTTCAATCGCCGCTTCCGGCAGGTGATGGGGGCCAGTCCGAGTGCCTATCGCGCCCAGCCCTAGCGCCAGCGATGGTAGGTCAGCGCGAGCCCGATGCAGTGTTCGAGCGGCCCGACAGGAATCTCCTCCTCCTCCCGGAAGACGAGGGCGCGGCTGCCTTCGAAGCGAAAGGTGTCGGGGTAGTGACGCGCGAAGGTCTCGACCAGTGTCGTCTGGCAATGGACATACATCGCGTAGTGCTTGCTCGATCCCTTCAACGCAGCGACCCTTACGGTCGTCCCCACACGCTGTTTCACAGGGAAATAGGCAGGCTCGCCCCATTTCAGGGTTTCGACGAGTCCGCCGAGCCCGGTCGTCCGGGCGCCTGTGTCGAGGATAAGCTGACGCAGCCGGAGCAGCGGCGTCCTCAGCGGCTCAGCGAATGACTGAAAAGCTGCGTCGACCGCGAGATCCTGGAACGCTGCGAATTGCATGGACAACTCCGCCCCGGGGCATCGGCGCGTATCCTAGTCACGAACCGCTGGACGACGCCACTTCAGCGGCCTGCCGCAACGCCGACCGGAAAGATCATGCAGGTTTCGGTGCCATGCGCGAGCAGCTTGCCGCGCTCGTCGGTGAGCCTGCCTTCGGTCGTCGCGATCGTGCCGCCGCGATGGATCAGCTTGCCTTCGCACCGTACGATCCCGCCACCCGGCATCACCGGGCGGACATAGTTGATCTTCATCTCGAGCGTCGTGTAGCCCTCCCCGGCCTTCAGCGTCGCGTGCGCCGCACAGGCCATGGCTGAATCGAGGATCGTCGCGGTCCAGCCGCCATGGATCGTGCCAAGCGGATTGAAGTAGCGCGCCGACGGCTTGCCGACGAACACCACCCGCCCCTCCTCGACCTCCGCGAGATCGAAATCCATGGCATCGGCGAAGGGCGCGCCGGGATGTCGCCCCTCCATCATGCCACGCAGGAAGGACACACCGTCTTCGGCCAGCAAGACTTCGCGTGAGACGACGCCGATCTTTCGCGACATGGACAGCCCTCGATTAACGTGCAGATACACGTTACTGAGAAGCCGCGCACGGTCAAGGCCTGCTTCCACCCGAGACAGCGTTCAGGTCGCGCCGCGGGCAACCCGCCGCAAGGCCCGCAGGCCATCGCGGGTCTCGTTCCATCGTTCCCGGCCGAGCCCGCCCTCGATGCGCTCCTGCGCCGCCTGCCAGTAAGGGATCGCGGCCTCGATCGCCGCGCGGCCCTTGTCGGTCACGGCATAGACCAGGGCCCTCCCCTTGCACTCCAGCGGTTCGATCAGCGCCTCCGCGGCGAGCAATTGCAGGTTGCGGGTGAGCGAGGTGCGTTCCAGCGCAAAACGCTCGGCCAGCTCGGTCACGGATCGGAAGGCGCCGGTGCTGAGCGCCGAGAGCAGGACGAACTGGGTGATCTTCAGCCCGCTCGGCCGCATCGCCTCGTCATAGGCGCGCGTGACGGCGCGTGCAGTCATTCGAACGTGCAAGGCGACGCAGGAACGGGCGATGTCGTCAAGCCGGGGATCGGGCACGGGCTCGGTCATTCCAACAGGATAGCGCGTCGCATGGGATTGCGCAGCATCCCTCTTGCCACGCCCTGTCTTGCGACGCCCCGCTTGCCGCGCCGCAATTTCGATTCACTTTCCGCCGAGAAGCTTCCTTGACTCATCCGGGGGGCGAGCCTATCTCCGCGGCATCCGTTAGCACTCGAYMCYCGAGACTGCTAACAGATGCCGGYWGYGTTTYCACGCARGCCGCGCGTTCCGTTTCTACCTTCTTAGAGGAAGACAGAACCATGAAGTTCCGTCCGCTGCATGACCGCGTCGTGGTCCGTCGCCTTGATGGCGAAGAGAAGACCAAGGGTGGCATCATCATCCCCGAAACCGCCAAGGAAAAGCCCCAAGAGGGTGAAGTCGTCGCCGTCG